>DTZQ01000651.1 GCA_012961305.1 Armatimonadota bacterium
ACTCAGGGGACAGCGCCCGGAAATTCGCGGCGTGAGCCTGTTCGTGGATGGACGTCCTGTTTACCTCATCGGCGTCTGGATTGCCCCTGGCGTCAGCGTTGACCCTCGCTTATACAAGCCGGCTGTGGACGGCGACCTCATTTACTATCGTTCGGTGCTCAATGCAGAGACCGCTGTGCAAATTGGGCTCAATTCGGCTCACCCGCAGATGCCTATCCGTCGGGTGGCTGAACCCACAGGCTGGTTCACCTTCGGTCCCCAGGAGCGCCGTAAGGAGGAGAACTTGCTGGCTTTCTTGCGCGGTTTCGGTGGACTGCCCCTAACCGTAGACTATGCCGCCGTGCATCTTTTCGGTCGCAATCCCAAAGTGCCACGAGAACTGCTCCAACAAAGTTCTGGCTGGCACCAGTTCGTGCCCCTCTGTCCAGAGCATCCCGACGGATGGCGTCTCTACGAAGCCTTCTGGCGAGATGGTGCGCGGCGAATGGTGGAAATCGGTGCCCATGCCATCATTTACGAACTGTTCAACGAGCCAGCCTATAACTGCCGCTGTGCCTTTAACAAGCGCACTTTTGCTGCACGGATGCGCCAGCGCTATGGCACGATTGAGCGTGCCAATGCGGTTTGGGGCACAGATTTCGCCAACTGGGAGGCGGTAGCGCACTTAGCGTCCCCGGAGGCAACACCTGGTCTGTGGTGCGATTGGGTGAAGTTCTTGGGCGACCGCTACGTGGAAATCCTGCGGGCTGGAATGGATGCCATCCGCGAGGTGGACACACGGCGACCGTTATACTTCCTCGACCAACCATCCGTGAGCACCACTTACTTGCGCTGCAACGGAATTGACCCGGTGAAAGTGGCTGCAACTCTGGACATCGTAGGGATGGAGGGTGGTGTGAGTTTTGGTGAGGTGGCAGATAGCAAGAAACTCTTCACCCATCAACTCCACTTAGACATGGCTCGCTCTTTCGGCAAGCCCGTGGTCAACACCGAAACCTACTGCGGACGACATTATCGTGGCGTCCGCTTCCCATCGCACCGCACGGACATCCTCACGGAACTGTGGGAGGAGATGGTGCATGGTGCATCTGGGTCCTACTTCTACAACTGGGGTCGCCGTTGGTGGGAATGGAACGACCTCGCTGGGGCGAAAAAGTGTGCCCGCGAGATGGCTTATAAAGGCTACTCATTGTTGAACCCCTACGCTTACCCGCCAGAGGCTCTGCAGGGTTTCAAGGACTTCGCTCGGGACTTGAGCAAAGTTGGCGACCTGCTTCTCTCCGGCCTGCGCATTCGTGGCACAGTCGCCCTGCTCATTTCTCCCCCGACCATTCGGCAGGTCTTTCGTGGGAGGTCCTATGGCGAACCCCAGCCTTATGAGGAACTCGTGCGGACTTGGTATGCAGCCTTGACTCGCCTTCAGTATCCAGTGGATGTGGTCTGGGAGGAACAACTCTCGGAACGCCTCTTTCACTACTCAGCCGCCGTCGCTCCCGGAATGGATTACATTTACCCGCAAAGCGCTTCGCTTCTGGCTCGTTTCGCTCAGACCAGGCTACTGCTATCTACGGAGGGTGCTTTCCACTGGGATGAGTATGGACGCAAACTGGAACGGCGGGTGCCAGCGACTTTCCTGTCAACGGAGTTGCGCGGCACAGCCCTGGAGGTTCGCCTGGAGCAAAGCCTCAAGCAAGCGGGGATAAAGCGCACCTTCCGCTTCGTCCCTGCCGACGGTCAAGGACCGCTGAGCGTTGAAGCCTACGAAATTGTGCGCGATGGGGTGACCTTCTACTATGCCTGCAACTGGGAGACCCTTTCGCGCTTAACTCGATTGCAAATCGCCACTCCACCTGAGGAAGCCTTCGTGACCGCACCCCTTGAAGATGCAGTATACGTGGCGCCTGAGGGGCGCGCCCGTTGGACAGCCCCACAAATGCGCAAGGGGATACTGGTGCACCTGCCAGCACAGACGCGGGTGCTAATAGCGATAGGGTGGAAACCGCCACCGGATGCTGCCCGGTGGGACGAGGTGACCGTGCGGGAACGATACATTGCAGGCTTGAAGAGGGAAAAGGCGGAGTTGGAGATGGTAGAAACCGAGTTTGCGACCCTCCGAAAGGCGGCAAAGCGGAAGGTCGTCTCTTTCGGCGGACCCACTACGAAGGCAGGTGAATACGGACCGGACGAGCACACAGTTTTGCTGATACACGCTAACGGCACTTACGAGGCTACGCCCGGTGGCACTCCTCAAGTGCGTGGAGAGCCAGCATTCCATGAGGGCAAGTTCGGCACTTTGGGCATCTTCGTGGGCAAGGGACAGCAGGTAGCCTACCCCCTGCCGAGAACTTTTGAACCCATTCGGGGCAGTTTTGAGGTCTGGGTGAAACCTTCCTGGATAGCAACAGACGGGAAACGACATACGGTCGTAGAACTCAAGGGACCGGGTGATTGGAACCAAAACCTTATTCTCCTGCACAAGAACCTCAACTACGAAGTGGGCTTTGTGGTTTTGGGCGCGGACGGGAAGGGTGTGCGAGCCGACGTGCCTATCAACATCTTCCGCCCGGGAGTGTGGGTGCACCTGTGCGGGACTTGGGATGAGGAGGCAGGCATAGTGCGGCTGTATGTGGATGGGCAATTGCGTGCTGAGGCAAAAGGTCGGTGGCATATCGAGCGTCTCGACCACCTTTTCTTAGGTAGCACCCGCATACCCGACCGTTGGTTTGAGGGAGTATTGGACGAGGCTCGGCTGTCAAACGTGGTGCGGGAACCCAAATCCTTAGTACAGGCAAACTAAAGCAATACCGGCTTCCCAGTGGCTGCTGACTCCTCAATCGCGCAGATGACGGCAACAGCCGCGCGTCCCTCTTCGCCCGTGACCAGCGGGGGTCGGTCGGTCTGGATGCATTCAATAAAATGATGCAACTCATCCCGCAGGATGCCCACCAGTCGGCCGTTTACCTCCGGCGCGTAGCGGGTGTCCAAACACTCATTTACCCCCGCTCGATGAACCTCCACCTCTGACCCACTCCCATCAACGAAAATCGTGCCCTGCGTACCGACCATCTCCAGCCGGGCATCCAAACGGCCCGGGTAGGTGGGAGGCAGAACCCAGGAGACCTCCAAGGAGGCGATGGGCCCATCGGCATAGTGGATGAGGGCTAAGAAAGTGTCTGGCGAGTCGGCCAAGACTCGCTGGCTCACTTCTGCGTAAACGCGCACCACCCGTCGCCCAATGCACCAATTGAAGAAGTCAACGTCGTGCACGCCCAAGAAGAACAGCACCGAGGTCTTGTCCGCGAGCCGCTCTGCGCTCTGCAAACGGTTGTTCCGCCGCGCGAAGAGGTGGACCAACTCACCAATTTGCCCTTCGCGGAGGGCCTTATAGGCGGCGTAGTAGCGGGGGTCGAACCGCAAGATTTGCCCTACCATGAGTTTCACTCCCGCACTCCGGGCGGCCTCAATCATCACCTCACAGTCCGCAACGCTGGTAGCCAGCGGTTTCTCTACCAAAATGTGCTTGCCCGCCTGGGCCGCAGCCACCACGGGCGCAAGGTGCAGCCGGTCCGTGGTACAGACGCTGACCGCCTGCACATCCTCGCGTTGAAGCACTTCTCGGTAGTCGGTGTAGGCGGTACAGTCGAAGGTCTCCGCCACCTCCCGCGCGCGGGCTTCATCGAGGTCGGCAACGGCAACGAGGCGCGCTTCCTTCGCCTCCGCAAATACCCGCGCATGCAGCCGTCCGAAGGTGCCCACACCAATTACTCCCAGGCCCAAAGGTTGGTCCATGGTTCGCTCCTTTCCCATCCGTTAATGCGTGATGCGTAAGCACTACTGAAGGGTCAAGGCCCGCTCACACGAGCGGGACATCGGCACGGGCTAAGAGTTCACGCAGTTCCTGTCGCTCCTTCTCGGTCAGGGGACGAGTCGGCGGTCGGGGTGGGCCACCCGCGCGACCAACCAGTTCCGCCGCCGCTTTCTTCACGCTCGCCTCGCCGCCCGTCAAGCGCCCAATTCTCCCTCGGAAATCGTAGAGCGGCCAGTTCAGCCGGACCAACTCCTCCCTGACCCGCCGATACTTTCCCTGTTCCAACAACTCCCAGATTTTCAGGTCATACTGGGGCCAGAAATCGCCGCAGCCGGAGATGAACCCGCTGGCCCCCATCACGTGGCTTTGGATGTGTAAGCCCTCGTTATCAATCACGTTCAGCCGCTCCGCCCAGAGCCTGAACCCCCGCAAATAGTCGCTGGTGTCTGGCGAGGACCACTTCACTCCCACCACCGAGGGCAGTTCGGCCAGTCGAGCGATGAACTCCGCCCGCATGTTGGGTGCTGTCCACCAAGTATTGTAAGCGAGGATGCCGATGTTGACCGCCTCAGCCACGGCCTCGTAGTAGCGGAACACATCATCCTCCGAGTGGTTGTGATAGAAACACGGCGGGCCTAATTGGAGGCCGTCGGCTCCCACATCTTCCATCTGCTTCGCCAACTCGACGGATAGGGCTGTTCCGCCGTCCTGCACCCCCGCTAAGATTGGTGCGCGTCCCCGAGCAGCCTCAACCGCCACCTGCACTACTTGCCGCCGTTCCTCGAAGGTCAGGAAAGGCAATTCGCCCCCGCCACCGCAGATGATAAACCCGCCCTTGCCGTTGACAATCCCCTCCTCAATCGCTCGCTCGAGGTTCGCCCGCAAACCAGCCAAGTCCAGGCTGAAGTCCTCCTTCATCGGCGTGATGGCGGGGATAATCACACCCCGTAGGTTCTTCCGCAACTCTTCGACCTTCATCGTCTAAGACCTCCTTATCGTCGGTTTATCCCCTCCTTCTCCCGACGCTGAAGCGACCAACTTGGGCCTCCTGTCCGGCCAGATATAAGGTGAAAAAACTCCTGCTTGTCCATCAAATTTCCTCGCAGAGCGGTCTTTCCGACACTGTCATGGGAGCAAAAATCCCTCCTCAGTCGAGGGAGAGACGGACACTGTATTGTTCCCCACCGGCGGTTTCCGCATAAACCGTTATGCCGACACTGCGAGGTCATAGACCGCTACTGTCAGCGTCACCTTCGGCGCGAGCAGGGTTTGGGTTAAGCTGAGTTTCAAAAGTTTGGATTTGGAGTCGCTCTTGACAGAAAAGCAAGGAACGTTTATAATTATAGGGACGTTTGGAATGCAAGAGATTCAGCATAGGCGTACGTAAGTTAATTGCCATCTGCTTTCCCTCGTGATGGATGCACAGCATTGTTATGGAGATGGGATATGTCCCAGCCCCCTGGCATACGTTTCATCCGAAGTCACGTTCGTGCGAAACGTTATCGTCTTACTAAACATGCAACTATTGTCCGTATAGAGCGAGGGATTACCATCGCTGAGATAGAACCAGCCTTGCTAAATGGCGAAATCATCGAACGATATCCAGATGCCCAACCATACCCATCTTGTCTCGTACTGGATTGGCTGGCTTCTGGCGACCCACTGCACATTGTTTGTTCGAGGGGGGATGTGGAACCAGCATTGCGTATCGTGACCTTATATGAACCGGAAGATGCTCTATGGGAAAGCGATTACAAAACCCGAAAGGTAAGAAAGTAAGCAACCCTGTTGATCGGTGCGATTTATGCGGTGGTGCATTGAGGCCCGGTAAGACCAGGTTGGAAATCTGGCGAGGTGAAGAGTTATTGGTCATCCGAGACGTTCCGGCGGATGTATGTCAGCAGTGCAACGAGGCTTACCTCTCTGCCGATGTTTCTGAGCGGCTGGATCACTTCCTGGGTGAATATCATCGTCATCGGCCGGAACGGTATTTTGCTGTACCTCAATATTCTGCTGCGCAGGCCATAGGGGATAGTTGAGAACAAGTGAATTGTACCTAATCAACCGTAAGGCTGAACCCTACAAAAGTTCGAGATTTTCTCTTCACCTTGCCTCAACGCTGAAGCGACCAACTTGGGCCTCCTGTCCGGCCAGGCGCAGCGAGAGGAATTCCTCCGCTGCCTGCCAGGTTTCCTCCCGCAACGGCCTGTCTGGTGCGAGGGCCCAGGCCTCGCCAGCCGCTGCCCAGGGGCCTTTCGGCAGGCGAATCCGAACGCGCACCGGTTCCCTCTCCCAGTTAATAGCGAACAATACCAGGTCTCCCGCAGCGTTGATTAGCGCCGCCACTTCGACATCCCTTTGGGGCGGTTCAACGCCTTCCAGGAGGGAAGGAGACACACCCCCAAGTTCGGTCAGACTGCCCTCCAATACAGCCCGGGCCTCCTCCGCCAGGGGCGGCAGAACAACCCGCTTTTGACGTGAGCGGTCTTGCCAGGTGGCAGGGTCGCCGGTCAAAGCCCGGGTGAAATCGCCGGTCAGATACATCACCCGTCCCCGGCCCACTCGGCGGTCGAGCAAACGGCGCGGGACAGCGGAAAACGGGGGTGGCTCTTTCAAGCCTAACAGGTCGAGCAAAGCCGGGCGGTCGCGGCGGTTGCCGTGTTCATCGACCCGGCCGACGGCGGAGAGTACCAAGAGGTTCTGCCCCCGTTCTACCGCCGCGCGCAGCAGGTCTGCCTGTGCGTCCGAAAGGGCGAAGGGGAACGGCACGATGAGGAGCGGGTAATCGCGCAGTTCCTCCAAGCGCACGGAATCGAGATAGAACAGGTCGGTGGGGATTCCCCGCCGAAAGAGGGCGTAGAGCACTTCCTGCTGGGCGCGGAAAGGATAGCGCGGGTCGTCGGTCTGAGGAACCAGCCACGGCGGCGGCCCGGTGCGCACATAATGCTGGAAATAGTCGTCGCTGGCTCGCGAGTAGAGGAAAGCGAGGCGTTTCAGCGGTTTGGCGCCCGCGAACCAGGGGTCAATACGCTTTAGCAAGGCATAGACGTTCTGCACGTTCCGATAGGTCGCTTCCCGGTCCAACGCCACGCCGCCGCGCACTACGTTGTTCCAATGCCAGAACGCCAGTTCCCTCGCGCCATGGGCGACGGCGGAGAGTGCACTGCCATAGACCTCCACCGGGTCGAGTTCGCGATGCTCCGCCCGCAGGCGACTGGCCTCCAACACCACGCCCGCCTGTCGCTTCTTCCCGGCTCCGACCAGGTGCACCGTGGTTTCCGTCACGTACCAGTGCGTACTGTCGCCCAGGTAGTTGTGCAGCAGGATGTACGGGTCGGTGGTGAGGAAATCAATGTCCGTCTCGTAGCCTACGCGGTCCCAAGCGACACCAGTATAGACCCGGTTGTCCAAACACAGTGGCCCCACGCAGATGAGGCTATCGGCCCGAAGGTTCGGATTGACTGCCTTCACCGCCGCAGCGGTGCGCTTAATCCAGGCGGTGGTCGAATCGTAGCGGAAGGCAATATACTGCCGCCGGGTTTCTTCCTTGGCGTCCCTCACCCCGACGGGCAATTCCCGCCCGGTGCGCTCGCGGAACAGGCGCTGGCAGGTGGAACAGTTGCACTCGCTGGGCAGGTTGGCGTAGAACTGTCGCACGGCTTCGTCGGGATGGTTGGCGAACCGTCGCTTAAGGCGACCGTTGGCCCAGACGAACTCGTCGGGGACCAGGCTGAGGCCCGCCAGCGGCTCGCAGGCAACGTCGGCCAGCAATTTAGTCCACTCCTCTCCGAACCGACCGTTGACACAATAGTACTCTGGGAAGTCAGGGTCATTGACATCGGTAATGTCGTGGGTCAGGGGGGCCATGGTCAGCCACACCCCGATTCCGTGGGCAGCGCAGGCTTGCAAGAAGTCGCCTAACAGGTCACCCCCTTCTCCCGGCCCCTCCCCTGCTTGCGGGGGAAAGGAAGTTTTGCGGCGGGGGAGGAATTGGCTGGCCCACACGGCCACCCGGCTGCCCAGATAGGTGTGAATCGCGTTCACGTGCAGCTCAGCACAGGTCGCAAAGAACTCCTCCCGACGCGAAGTATCCTCTCGGTCCCCCGGCTCGAAGCCGGGATTGCGTAGCAAGTTAGGCCCGTCCAGCTCACCGAAGAAAAGGTCATCGAACCAAGCGGTGCCGGTGCGCTGTCGGATGAAGGCATAGACGGACGCTGTGGCGACTGGCTTCTCCGGGACGATTCGCTTCTCGGCGAACTCCCAATCATGTGTGCCGCCTGTGAAGGCCGCCACCTGCATGTAAAGTGGGGTGCCGTCCGTATAGCGAAGGTCAACGTAGAGCGAATATTGCCAGTCCGCACCGTCGGACAGGTCCTGGGCCCGGCTCCAACCGCTAATCACCAGCGGCCGCGGTTCCTTCTGATTCACCTCTACCCTCTGTGCCAAGCCTGCTTCCGGTACGTCAGCGTTCGTTTCCACTCGGGCACTGGCCTGGCCTCCATGGGCTACGGTCTGGTCGAAGGCATATCCTCCACCCCAGTCGGCCCAGGCGCCGGTCTGCAACAGGTCGCCAATTGGGGCGTAAATCCCTCTGGTGATGTGGGAGGAAGGTAAGAAGGTTCGGCCTGCTTTCGCTGTTCCCCCGAAGGCAGACAACCAAAGCAACACACAAAGGGTCGCTTTCAGCGGAATGTCAATGAATATCCTTTGTTCCTCCTGCCCTTTCATGGATTTAACCTCCGCTTATCCAGTATGCCAATTTGCTCGCTGAGAGTCAAAGATGTGGGAACAGCAAGCAATTACGCCCTGAGGTCAGCCGCTAATCATCTCCAGGAAGGCCTCAATGCGAGTTCGCAGTTGCCCTAAGTCCTCCCGACTGTAATCGGTGTACAGGGTCAGCACGGGCAGTCCGCGCTGTTTGAGTTCCCGCTGGATGGTGACCGATTCGAGGTCGAAGAGGGGACAAATGCGCAAGTTGTGGTAAACAATGCCGTCCACTCGGAACTCCTCTGCCAGTTCCAGGATGCGGTTGAGGCGGTCGGTGTTGTCCACGAAACAGGGACAAGTAGGCGGCAGTAGGTATTTATCCGCCACGCCCCATAGCATCTCCCGCAGGGACCATTCCCGCAGGGCAATGCGTTGATAGAGCCGCTGTGTACCAGAGCACAACTCATCGGCCACTACTACCGCCCCCCTCTCTTCCAAGAGTTGCACGACCTTGAAGTTGGGCCAGATAAGGGGCGCGCCCGTGAGCAGCAATCGAGGAGAGGATTTAAAATTTGAGATTTGAGATTGCTTCGAGGTTACAGACTTAGAGGCAGCATCTCGGTTCCGCTGGCGCTCCTCCAACTCCTCACACAGCCGTTCGGTCTGTTCTATCCAGCGATAAATATCGTCATGGAAGGACGCTCCGGTGACGAACAGGGCCTCCTCGCCGGAGATGAGCGGGGGGTCACTTTGGCGCAGTTTGAGGAACCGGCGGAAGACCTCCTGGCGGCGGTTCAGCAGCACTATGGCGGCCTGCAAATGGGTGCGGGTGATGCGGTGCCCAGTCCACTCCTCCACCATCCGCTGGAACTGCTCTACTTGCTCCAACCAGAACTCCCGCGCCGCCGAAGTGGTCTTGTTAGGTGGCAGTTCCAGTACGTGCACTGGCTTGAAGTCGGTCAGGAGAGAGCCCAACTTCTTCTTCGCATCACAGGGGGTCGGGATGACTAACACATCCACTCGCCCATAGAGTCCTTGGGCCTGTCGTATCAAGCCAGCGGTAGCCTTGGCCACCGAACAAATGTCCCGGGGCAATATCTCCTCGCCAGCAACGATAGCCGCATAATCCCCCGCGCACAGCCGCACGGGGATTGCACCCGCAGCGTAGATGAGTTCCTCCGGGACGAAATTGCACAGCGTACCAATCACCCGGCCGGGGAAGGTTGCCAACTCCTTCGCCCGCCGGTCAGTGGTGACTATTTCCCGAAAATAGTTCAGGTTTTCCATGCGAGCCCTCGTTCACTATCCCAACGCAGGCCGCAGGGCCCAGTCCACT
>DTZQ01000652.1 GCA_012961305.1 Armatimonadota bacterium
CAGCCAGTTCCTCCGGCTGCACCTCTTGCAGAATGCGCCGCAAGCCTGCCGCCCGAGCCAAGGCCCTCAAATCTACCGCCTCAGCCAGTTCCTCCGGCTCGGTCTCCTGCAACAATCGCTTCAAGCCTATGTCCTGAATGATGAACCTAATGTTTTCCTCCAGCGTTGGATAGTCCTTGCTCATGATTAGTTCCTCCTTTACTTCCTGTGGATACAATTCGTAGGCCCACCGCAAACATTCCACTTCCTTCCGACCAATGAGCCAGCGCAGAAACTCCCGCCTCTTGCGTCCCCGCGCAAATAGCAGTAAAGGATAATTTTCCTCCCGCAAGGGCAATTCTGGCACCACCAATAAGTGCACAGGTATCTTGTCATCGCTGCGATACAATCCCGAACGCAGGCGGGAAAATCTCACCCAGGCAGGAGACCCGGTGAGCACTTTCACCGGCTTGCGGGAAGTGACCACGCATAGGCTCATCTCTGCCGGGTCTTTTACTTCCATCTCCGCAGCATAGAACCAAGCCCGGCCCAAAACGCGCTGATATTCCCTCATTGTAAGGGGGTCATTAGGGGATTTGAACTCCAAAAGGTTATGCTGGCGGAAGAAATCAAAGGGTGAGGTTTGGGCCAGGCGTTGGCGTTCAGCGGGAGAACAAATGGCTACCCCATCAATTCTTCGGGGGAGGCGTGCTACCTCTACTTCGGTAACCAGGGTTACTCCCCAACGTTCAAACCAGCGAACTAACACCTGCTTGTAAATGGCGTCCCAAGAGGTGGGCATAAGGCTTTCCTCCGCGATATTCCCTTAGGTTTCCCCCCCAAAATCCAGTCGGTTCGGCAAGACCGCTGGTCGCTCTGACCGTATTATACTCCAAGTTTCCGCCACGGTCAAGGGATGCTATTACTTGACCTTTGAGGAAGGCTCATCCTGCCCTCACTTTCCGGCACCCAGGAACCGGAATGGAGGGAAACGGCCCCATAATGAGTTTTGACCTTCAAAAGCAGTATCGCCAGCGTTCGTAGATTATCGCGAGGATGTCAAATTAGACCGAAAAATTATCCGGTCCAGCGCGAATTGGACCTTGTCAAATTGCTGATGGCAAGTCCCCCCGCACCAAACAGGAAGAAGCAGTTGCCAAGTTCAGAGCAAATGCGGTTCGCTCCTTGGCCGCGATGAAGTGCCACTGGTCCACGCCCTTCAGGGCAATTTCCCCCGTCCATTCCCCCTCCACCGGGCCGTCGCCTTCTAAGGCCAAAGTGACCGCGTTGCCTTCCCGCCGATAGTGCAGGGAAGAGAACCGGCCTCGGAGCCTCCGCAGGAGCAAGTCTTTGAAAGTAACCTCTGCGGGTTCCTGGCCCGGCAGTAGACGGAGGACAACCTCTGTGGGGGAGTAGGTGGCCAAAAGGTAGCGGCGATTGGCCCAAATTTTGGTGTTAGCGTAGGGGGGAATAAGGTAGTTACGGTACTGGTTGGGGTCGCCCACTTCTCCCGCTTCGGCGGCTTTGATGAGGTTGTAGGCTTCGCGGGCGGTGACGTAATGCAGCACGTACCGCTCTCCGTCGTTGTAGCGGGTTTCCAAGTAGTCGTGGAGGGCGTGGCGGGCTGCCCCCAGTACGGCCTCGGTATCGCGTTCCAGGGCGCCATGGGTGTACACCTTAACGAACACCCACTCCGGGCGGCCGGCGACGTGAATGTGGGCCCACACCCAGAAGTCCACGCGCACGGGGAAGCCGGGGTTGAGGGAAGTAATGGCCGTATTTTCCAGGGCCGGATAGAGCCCATGCCGCCAGTCGCGCCAGTTGATACCTAAGGGGCCAGGCACTAAGAGCAAGTCGCCTGCGGTTTTTCCGCCTACACACACCTCCCGGCCCGTATCATGGGATTTGGGCCGCTGGGGGTCATCGGTGGCGTAGTAGATGGTGTTCACCAGGCGGGGCTGAGTTTCGTCCGGTGTGGGGAGAGTGAAATCGGCGTAGCAGCCGGCCTCGCGCAGGATTTGCAGTTCGTTGTTGACCCCACAGTACCGCCCATCGGGCCGAGCGTTGTCCAGGGCAAACATGCCGTGCACAAAGCCAAAGGTCCGACGCGGCTGAGGTTCGGCGGTGAGCAGGGCTCCGTGTTGAGCGAAGGTCTCTACCGCCTCCCGCAGCAGTTCTGGCAGGCGTTCCGGCGGCTCCTGGCCGTGGTGCAGGTGCAGTTCAATTTCCCCCCAACCGGCGAAACAGAGGGCAGAAAGTTGCTGCAAATTCTCTGGGCGATACTGGTCGTAGGGGTAAAACCAGGTGTGCTGAGGCGGGCGACCCTCGGCGTCGCGGTGCCGGGCGGCAAACTGGGGATAACTCTCCGCCCACCTCTGGAGGCGTGCCGCCTCCTGGGCTGGGGAAACGCCGCCATGTTGGGGCTCGAAATGGTCCGCAAACAGGAAAAAGAGGTGCACCGGCCCCTCTACCCGCCGCCGCGAACGCTGCCGCCAGGCCCAAACCAAGTAAGGCCAGAGCCAATGGGCACACTTGCGCTGGACAGCCTTCCGCCATCCCAACGCTGCCATCAGCAACATCCCAACCGCCGCTATGCTCAGGAGGAGGTACATGGGTTCCGAAACCAGTCCACGGTGAGTTTTAGTCCTTCCCTGAAGGAAACTACGGGACGGTAGCCCAACAGCCGTTCGGCCTTGCCGATGTCGGCCTGAGAATGCCTTACGTCCCCCGGCCGCGGGGGGGCATAAAGCGGTTCCACTTCACAGCCGCACAGTTCCCGCAGGCGGGCGAACAGTTCGTTTATGGTGAAGCGGGTGCCGGTGGCCACGTTTATCACTTCCCCGACAGCCGCAGGAGCGGTACAGGCAAGCAAGTTGGCCTCTACCACATTGCGCACGTAGGTGAAGTCGCGGGACTGTTCCCCATCGCCGTAGATGGTGGGCAGGTCGCCCCGCAGCAGGGCAGTGATGAACTTGGGAATGACGGCCGCATACTGGGAGGTGGGGTCCTGACGAGGGCCAAAGATGTTGAAGTAGCGCAGGACCACCGTTTCCAAGCCATATACCTTATGGAACACGCGGCAATAGTATTCACCAGCCAGTTTACTGGCGGCATAGGGCGACAGCGGGGCCGGGGGCATTGCCTCATGTTTGGGCAGGGTGGGAGTGTCACCGTAGGCGGAGGAGGAACCCGCGTACACTACGCGCTTTACGCCGGCGTCCCGTGCGGCCAGCAGCAGGTTCAGCGTACCGGTAACGTTGGCCTCGTGGGAAGCCCGCGGGTCTTCCACCGAGCGGGGCACGGAGGGCAGAGCAGCCTGGTGGAGCACGTAATCCACTCCTTCCACCGCCCGCTGGGCCACTGCAGGGTCACTCAAATCCCCCTCCAGAAATTCGATGTCCTCCCTCCAGGGGGCCAGATTTTCGGCCCGGCCGGTGGACAGGTTGTCCACTACCCGCACCTGTTCTCCGCGCCGCACCAGTTCTTCCACTAAGTGGGAGCCGATAAACCCGGCCCCGCCGGTGACTAAGTA
>DTZQ01000653.1 GCA_012961305.1 Armatimonadota bacterium
AAGTAGTAGTTACCCCAAGATTTCAATCTTGGGTAGACCCGAAAAACCGCGGGAGGAGAAAAAATGCGGATTGAGACCTGGTTTTTCCTGGGACTGGCGGGAGTGGCGGCGACTACCGCGACCTTTGGCGCGGCCTCGGACTTCCCGCCTCTCAACGAAAAAGTGGGGTGGCTGAAAACGGAGCGCCTCCGGGGAACGCTCTTTCACAATCCGACGGTTCAACCCATGTTCAAGCGTTTCCTGGTGCGACCGGAAGTTGCTCCGCGCAAACCAGCAGAGCCGATAGAGGCTGTGGGGGAGACGTATGTGGTGCTGTTGCCCGACGATGGCGTGGTAGCCGCGGTGGTGGAGGGGATAAGGGGGGTGGAGGCTTTCCCTGAAACCATATATGCCCTCTTTGACGAGGCGGGGAGGGAACTGAGTACCGGAAAGGTCTCGCCGGGGAAGAGTGCCCCCATCAGGGTGGCTGGACAGCAGGGGCCCTGCACACTGCTGGTGAACTCAGGGCCTGCTTTGCGCAACCTGGCTCGCATCCGGCCGCAGACCCAATTCTGGGCGGTGGACGTCCGGTCCCATGCTGCATACGACCGCACCCCACTCCATTACCACTTCCTACGCGATTTGAAACTGGGGGGCTTCAATCTGGCGCTGATTGACTTTGAGCGGCTGGAGGACGCCTTTGAGACCGAGGAGGGGTTGGCCTCCTGGGCCGAAAAGGTTAAAGGTTGGGCCGACTATGCCCGCCAGGTGGGGCTGCGCATCATGCCCACCGTCAACCTTGGGGGCAGTCCGGCTGAGGTAAGAGCCTGGGGCGATTCCCGGCCGGGGCTGTACATAGAACCCAAAGAAAACCTTCCCCTCGCTCCCTGCCCTTTGGACCGCCACTACTGGGAGCGGCTTTACTTGCGCCGAGGTCGAGTGGTGGCTCGACTCTCGCTGGAAAATCCGTATGTGGTGGGATATGGCCTGGACCCGGAGATGTATCAGTGCTGGTCCTACGGCCACTACATGCTCAGCGGCACCTGCTTTTGCGATTACTGCCTGGGTGGATTTCTGAAAGCCAAGAACCTCTCCCTCGACCCGCTCACCCAGAAGCAGACCGGCAAAGAGCGCTACGAGTGGCTTCGCCGCGAAGGGCTTTACCAGGATTATGACCAGTACCTGGAGGACCAGATGGCCGACCTCGCTCGGTGGTGTCGGGAGGAACTTCAGGCCATCAACCCCAATTTGCTCCTGAACATGTTCGTCATTGAGATTGGCAACTGGTTCTGCCGTGGGGTGGCCCGCGGTTTTGGGCGGGAGGGGGTGCCCGTGGTAAATTTCTGTGAGCACACCTACTATGGGGTAGGCTATGACCCCCAGTGGCTCGACCGGATTACCACCGACTTCCGCAACTGGGGCGCATATGTGCTGCAGGGCAGCGCCGTGTGGGACCTGTTCTTCCCCGCAACTGAACCCCGCTTCATCGCGGCCCACTGCTACAACCTGGCCACAAAGGCGCAGGGCTATTTCTACTGGCCGGGGGACAACCTCTACCGCGACTGGGGCTGTCGCCATGCCTTCTTCAACCGCCCGGCATACTGGGATGAGTACTGGTCGGCCTTGGTGTGGACCAACCAAGAGATTGACCGCACGCTGGCGGAGCCGGGGCGGGAAAGTCCGCTGGATGCCTGGGAACCTGTGCCTTGGAGGGGCAAGCGAAACAGGGAAACCGGCGGCTGGAACACCGCGGAGGCAGTGGCGAGAATTCACCGCGAGAAAGCCTATCCGCTGATTTTGGCAGCCCCGACAACCCTGTACGTACGCATACCCGAACCGGCGGGAATGCTCACCGTGGCGGCGCGCACCCGCGGCAAGGGTTCGGCGGCTCAACTGACCCTCTTGGGGCCTGAGGGCCGGAAGGCAGCCTCTGGCACGGTAACTTCCAAAGAGGAGACCACGCTGGAGGTTAAAGATGCCTCGCCCGGCCTGTGGCAAATCCTGATTGAGCCATCGCCCCAGGGGCATTTCACCGAGGTGGGTCTCGCCCTACGTGCCGGAGGGCCATACTTAGCCACTTCGCCCGAAGTGCTGCCCCTTGCCCCGACAAAACCCCGCGGCCTCATTGGGTACTGGTCCCTGAAGTTTTATACTCTGTGTTAGACAATGTGCTAGGTGAGCTGAATCTTCAAAGGCTTGGAGGGGCTGTGGA
>DTZQ01000654.1 GCA_012961305.1 Armatimonadota bacterium
ATGTCCTGGTCACCGGAAATATGTTCGGTGATATTATTACCGATCTCGGAGCAATAACGCAGGGGGGGATGGGAATTGCTGCCGGAGGGCCAGACGGACGAGGCCCTGGTGGAGGGCATATTTGCCCAGTTGGCCGCTGCCTGTCGAGAGTTGGGCATAGTCCTCGTGGGCGGCCATACGGAAATCACCTACGACCTCTCCCGGCCCATCGTCTGTGGCCATCTGCTGGGCGAGGTGGCCAAGGACGGGTTGGTCACCACCGGCGGGGCCCAGGTGGGCGATGCCATTGTGCTGACCAAAGGGGTGGCTGTCGAGGGCACAGCCATCCTCGCCCGGGAGAAGGCCGAGGAGTTGGCCGGCCAGGTGCCTGCTGACCTGCTGGCCCGGGCGGCGAGATTTCTGCACGACCCTGGCATCAGCGTGGTGCGGGAGGCCCAAATTGCGGTGCGCACCGTGCCCGTGCACAGTATGCACGACCCTACGGAAGGTGGGCTGGCTACGGGCCTGCACGAACTGGCCGATGCGGCCGGGGTGGGGGTGCGGGTGAAGTTAGCCGCGGTGCCAATTCTGTCGGAATGCCAGCAGTTGTGTGCTCCCTTCGACCTTAACCCTTTGGGCCTCATCGCCTCCGGGTCGCTGCTCCTCACCGTCGCGCCCGCCGACGCGGAGGCTCTCTGCCTTGCCCTGCGCCGGGAGGGCATCACGGCCGCGGTCATCGGGGAGGTGACACCGTCCGCCGCGGGCCGAGTGTTAGTGGTGGAAGGCCGGGAGCGGCCCTTACCGCGCTTTGACCAAGATGAACTGGCAAAGGTGTTTTGAGCCTAAGGAGGCCAAGGATGGACTTCACTTACCAAGACCTGGCCCAGATGATTGACCACGCGCTGTTGAAGCCGGAATTGACGGCGGAGGAGGCCGAGGCTGGCTGCCGACTGGCGCACGAGTACGGGGTCAAATCCGTGTGTGTCAAACCCTATTTCGTGCGCCGGGCGGCTGCGGTGTTGGCCGAGTCGCCCGTGGCCGTAGGCACGGTCATTGGTTTTCCCCACGGTGGCCAGGCGACCGAGGTCAAACGGGCCGAGGCCGAGCGAGCCCTGGCCGACGGGGCAGTGGAGTTGGACGTGGTGGTCAATATCGGCGAGGTGAGAGGGGGCCATTGGGAGTATGTGGAGCAAGACCTGGCGACGGTGGTGGAGGCCGCCCACGCGGCCGGGGGGTTGGTGAAGGTCATTTTCGAGAATGCGTACCTGGAAGAGGCCCACAAAATCCAACTGTGTGGGGTATGTGAACAGGTGGGGGCGGATTTCGTCAAAACCTCTACTGGGTTTGCAGCGACGGGAGCGAGGATAGAGGACGTGCGGCTCATGCGGGCCCACTGTTCCGCGCGGGTGGGGGTCAAAGCGGCGGGAGGCATCCGCACGTTGGAGCAACTGTTGGCCTTCCGGGCCGCGGGGGCCACGCGCATTGGCACTTCTTCCACCGCAGCCATTTTGGCCCAGGTTCGCGCCCGGCCACCCTTGACAAACCCCGCTGAACTGTAGTATAGTACGGCCAGAGGGTAGGAGAAAATTGCACGCCCGTGGTTGGCATCGGGGGTGGGGAGATATTCATGCGGTTACTGGCCATTTTCCTGCTGGTGCTTGTTAGTGGCGGCATTGCGGTCGTCGGAGACTGGATAGGACGGCGAATCGGCAAGCGCCGTCTGACCCTGCTTGGCCTGCGCCCGCGGAGTACGGCCATGCTTATCA
The DNA here is from genome assembly GCA_012961305.1 of Armatimonadota bacterium. Classification (GTDB taxonomy): domain Bacteria; phylum Armatimonadota; class UBA10988; order UBA10988; family DTZQ01; genus DTZQ01. Next base: position 1,746 of record DTZQ01000654.1, read on the forward strand.
CTATCCTGACGGGAATGCTCATTGCCGGCTTTTCGATGGGAGCGATGCTGGCCGGTTCCCAAGAACTGCGGGATGCTCTGCTGTATTTTGACCGCATTAAGCGCGATTATGAGCAAGCCAACCGAAGTTTACAGCAGGAGCAATGGAAACTGCGAAGGCAGATACGGGAGGCGCGGCAGAAATTGGCGAAGACCCAGGCCGAACTGAAACAGCAGGAGCAAACTTTGCTCCAGCAGGAGGAACTGCTCGGACAGACGGAGAGGGAACTTACCCAAGCGCGGAATGATTTAACCCAGGTTCGTCGCCAGTTGCAGGCCGCTCAGCAGGCCCGTAAACAGGCCCGGCGGGAGGCAGAGCAGGCTCAACAGCAACTGTTTGAGGCTCAAACCCAACTGGCTCAACTCCAGACCCAGTTGACTCAGGTGAACGCCCAAATTGCGGAGGCAGAGGTCCAATTAGCGGAGGCGGAGCAGCAAATTACCAATGCGGCCCGCATTGTTACGGGGCAAAATCGCGCCATCAGGGAATTACAGGGTCAAATTGAGGAAGCCCGGGCGGAAATCGCCCGGTTGGAAGAGCAAAGGGCAGACTTACAGGGAGAGGCCGAGCGGTTGGGCCGGGAAGTGGCAGCCCTCAGGCGCCGGGCGATGGAACTGGGAATGCTGGCCGAGGAGGCGCATCTACGCCTGTTCACGGCCCAGCGGGGCCAGTTGATTTTCCAGGTGGAGGAGGAACTGGCACGGAGGCTGGTAGATGGAACGCAGCCCCGGGAGGCGGTGCAGCAGCAGTTGGAGGCCCTGCTGGCCGAAGCGGACGAACGGGCAGCGGCGGCCGGAGCGGGGAGGGAACCCGATGGGCGGCATGTAATCCTGGCCCACGACGCAGAATGGGCCAATCGAGGGGTAGTGACCGTGTTCGGTGAGCGGGTGCTGAACGAAGCGGTCAATTTCGTGCTCTCCCAGCACCAGCGACTGGTGGTACAGGTGGTCGCGGGACAGAATGCGGTAGAGGGCCAGTTAGTACAGGTGGATTTCCGCTTCCGGCCCGACCGCTTGGTGTTCGCCGCCGGGGAGGAACTGGCGCGCACCCAAGTGGATGGCACCCATTCAGAGGCGGAAATTTTTTCTGCTCTGCTGCATCTGCTTGGCCAAGTGAGAGCAACGGCTCAGGAGCGGGGATTGTTGCCCAGTCCCGGCGGGCAGTTTGGGGAACTCTCCCACGCGGAACTGTTCGCCGTGCTGCACGCGGTCCAGCAGCGGGGAGCAGCGACGGAAGTGCGCATCGTCGCCGCGGAGGATACCCGCACAGCCGACCCCTTGTCCATTCGTTTTTTCGTGGCTGGCCGACCAGTGTCGGCTCAGGAAAAAGAGGAAACCTATGAAGTTACTCCCGAGCGAGGCTCAGTGCGCCTGCGTTTGCGCCATTGACCCCGGTCGCCGGAAGTGCGGCTTAGCGGTGGTGGATGAAACCTTACAGGTGCGGGAGCAACGGGTGGTGGCTACGGAAAAGATTGGCTCGGCGGTGGGGCAGGTGCGGGAACGGTATCGTCTGCGGGCGGTGTTGGTGGGCAGTGGGACGGGCAGCGCCGCGGTGTGGGAACGGTTGGCCTCGGAACTGGCGGATTTGCCGCTTCTGAGCGTAGATGAGCGCGGCACCACTTTGGAAGCCCGCCAGCGTTACTTTGCCGCCAACCCGCCCCGGGGCCTGTGGCGTTTGCTGCCCCTCTCGCTGCGCACGCCGCCCGTGCCTTACGATGATTACGTTGCCATTCTCCTGGCCGAGCGATATTGGCAGACCGCGGGGACGAGCGAGGGAAAGAGGAAGGAGGAAAGGGAAAATTCCCCCAGCCAGCCTTGAGGTTGGGGAGAACGGGCTTGCGAGGAGGAAAGCGCGATGAAAGGGAAGATTTATCTCTGGTGGGGCTTGACCGTGGGGATGCTGCTGGGGGGCCTGGGCTGTCAACGGGGAACGGAGCGCCTCTCCGGGGAGGAACCAGCAGGAGTTGCCACGGCTCCAGAAGAGGTTTCAACCCCGGAACCGACTTCGCCTGCTCCGGCGGCGGAGGAAAGGCCCGAGGGGAGCGTGCAAACGGTGGCCGGGATGGTTACCTGGTCGGAGGGCCGGGGAGAATATGTGGTCGCCACGCAGGAGCAGGAGAAGCGGTATCGCGTGGGCAAGGAGGTTTCTCGCCTGCCTTCCTCGCTCCTCTATCCCCGCAGACGAGAGGTGTCCACCCTCTTTGTAGAGGAGGAGAAGCCTGGCGGCAATAGCATCGTAAGTGTCACCTTCCTGACCGATGACGGGGTGGCCACGGTGGCCCGCTACTACTTGCAGCGGTTAAGGGACGTGAACCTCGTGGAGACCCCCTACGGGAAGGGAGAGATACGGGTCTTGAGCGTGGGCCATGCGGGGCGGCGGGCCCGCATTGTCATTGCCCCCGACGAAACCGGCCAGACGCGCATCCTGATAAGTTCCTACAATCTGAGAGGAGCGGCGCACGAGGAATGGGATTTGGGGGTGCACATGCGCTACTCCAAATGGCGCCAGCGACAGGCCAAACAGGCATTGGACCCCTCCGGAGAAGGGGAAACTGGGGAGGGAGGAACCGATTGACATAATTGGGCAGAGATTTATGAGCACCAAGCGGGAGGTATCCGTCGAACTGTACCAAGTCGGCAAATGGTACGGGCACCGTCGGGTGTTTGTGGGGGTGAGTGCACGGGTGGAATGGGGTAAAGTGTTAGTGGTGGCGGGGCCGAATGGGTCAGGGAAGACCACGCTGCTGCGGATTTTGAGCGGCCTCACCCGCCCGACGCGGGGGGAGGTGGTGTTGCGGTTGGACGGGCGAGTGCTTGCTCCTGCCGAGTGGCGATTCTACCTCGGTCTGGTGGCTCCGGAAGTGGCCCTCTACGAGGAGTTGACGGCGGAGGAGAACGTGGAGTTTTTCGCCCGGGTGCGGGGTTTGGGTCTGAAGCGGGGGGAGATAGAAAAACGCCTGGCGCAGGTGGGATTGGCTGAGCGGGGAAGGGATTTGGTGGGGGAGTTTTCCACGGGCCTGAAACAGCGGTTGAAATTTGCCCTGGCGCTGGTGCACGACCCGCCCATTCTGTTGTTAGACGAGCCCGGGACCAATTTGGACGAAGCGGGGCGGGCCTTGGTGGAGCAAGTAATTGCTGTCCAACGGCGGCGGGGGGTGACCGTACTGGCTACCAACAATCCCCGGGAGGTCGAGTATGGCGACCAAGTCCTCCAGTTGGGTGCGTGAGGCCTATGCCATACTGCGGAAGGACTTCCTGGCCGAATTCCGCACCCGTTACGCCCTGAGTGCCCTGGGGATGTTTGCCCTTATCACTTTGGTAGCGGTCAGTTTCGCCCTCGGGCCGACGGAGACCAACCCGGCGGTGCACGCGGCCCTGCTGTGGCTTATCCTGTTCTTCGCGGCCATGTCGGGCCTCTCACGGACCTTCGTGCGCGAGGAGGAAACGCGCACGGTAAACGCCCTCCGGCTGGCAGCTGCGCCGTTAGTGGTGTATGCCGGCAAGTGGGCTTTTAACCTGGGCCTGCAGGGGGCGGTGGAACTGCTCATTGTGCCGCTGTTTTTGGTGCTACTGAACGTATCCGTGGGGAACTTTGCCCTGTTTCTGGCGGTTTTAGTGGTAGGAAGTGTGGGCTTGACCGTAGCAGCGACCTTCGTGGCTGCCATTGTGGCCAAGGCCCGGGCCCGGGGCAGTTTGTTCGCGGTGTTGGCCTTTCCCCTGTTGGTGCCCTTGCTGCTGACGGCCATCAAGGGAACGACCGCCGCCCTACAGGGCCGAACTTGGGCCGAAGGCTGGCCGGAGGTGGGCTTGCTGCTCTCGTACACCGGGACATTTGCGGTGGTGACAACCTTCCTATTTGCTATTGTGTGGACGGAGTAGGGCAGTTGGGTTTCGCCAAGGTGTGGAAACTGGGTTTGGGGGTGGGAATGAGCGTAGCCATCGTGGCCGCCTATTGGGTGCCCATGCCGGAATTTCCCTTTGCGGACGCGGAGGGCTATCGGGCGGTGTTTTTCCACGTCCCGACGGCCTGGGTAGCCACCTTGGCCTTCATCGTAGCCATGGTTTATGCGGTTAAATACCTGCGCGGACGCGACCTGCGCGACGATGAGCATTCCGCGACGGCGGCGCAGTTGGGCTTGGTGTTCGCGTTTCTGGCCACGGTGACGGGGGCGATTTTGTCCCGCAACCAATGGGGAATGTACTGGAATTGGGACCCGCGCCAGACGGCCATAGTCGTCCTGCTGCTGCTCTACGGCGCGTATTGGGCCCTGCGGGGAGCAATAGACGAGGAAGAACAGCGGGCCCGGCTGGCGGCAGTGTATGCCATAGTTTCGGTAGTGCCGATGCTGTTTCTCATTTGGATAGTGCCGCGGGTGATGCCTTCTCTCCATCCGCAAAGGGCTCCCTTCCATGCCGCCCAGGGAGGGGTGCTGCTGGCCACGATGCTCAATTTCACCGGCCTGTACTTCTGGCTGCACAGGTTGCATGTGGCCCTGCTGAGGGCCATCCGGGCGGAGGGAAGGGAAAAGGCAAATGACTGCTGATGGCTGACTGCTGAATGCTACAAGGCAAAATGGGAGGACGAAAGTGGCTGGGGTTTATGTAGCGATGGGGGTAACTTTGGTGATTTGGGGAGTGCTGTTTCTCTGGCTGTGGGCTCTGGACGCCCGCATACGGAGTTTGCACCAACGTTTGTCCGAAGGGAAAAACCTGCAGGGAAACGATGAGTAAAAAGGGTTCACTTATCGGGATACTGCTCCTGGTGGCCTTCGGGATGCTGGGGGTGAGTTCCTTTCTTCGCTCGCTCAGTCCCTACGTGAGTTTTGAGGAGGCCCGCATCACTGGCCAACGGGTGCAGGTTTACGGGCGCATCGACCGAACGCGGCCTATGGGGAGCGATGCGGAGAGGGGGTTGTTTTCGTTCTACCTGGAAGATGAAAACCACGATTCCCTTCGGGTGGTTTACGGAGGAGTGAAGCCGGGCAATTTCGACCAGGCCGACGGGGTGGTGGCCATTGGGACCTACCGCGAGGGAGCCTTTCATGCCGACCGGCTGTTGGTCAAGTGCCCTTCCAAAGAGGAGGAACAGCGGCTGCGGGAGCGCTATCGGCAGACTGCTGGGCAGGGAAGGCGTTAAGTTTATGAAATCTGGGGATTTTGCACTGGTCTTGGCTTTGGGCAGTTGTTTGGTTGCTTTAGGGGGGTATGGGGGCGTGGTGGCGGGATGGGAAAAAGCCCGACGGTTGGCTCGGTTCGCTTTTGCCCTGATGAGTGCGGCAATAGTCATAGCGGTAGCCCTCCTCTTCCATTTTATTTTAACCCATCGGTTCGACCTGTACTACGTCTGGAGTTACAGTTCTACGGATTTGCCGGGGCCCTATTTGGTGTCCACTTTCTGGGCCGGACAGGAAGGTACTTTCCTACTCTGGGCGGGTTATGGGAGCCTGATAGGACTAATGCTGCGGGAATGCGCTCGGAAGTGGGAAGCACCGGTGATGATGGGATTTTGTTTGGTCCAGGCGGAACTTTTAGTTCTACTGCTCCTCCGCAGTCCCTTTGCTCCTACCTCTGGACAGGTGAACCTGAGCCACTTATCCCCAGAAATGCTGGCGGCTCCGGGCTATCCCCGGGAGGGGAACGGCTTGAACCCGCTGTTACAGAACCCCTGGATGGCCCTTCACCCTCCGGTGCTATTTCTGGGTTTCGCCAGTTTAGCCGTGCCCTTTACTTTCGCTTTGGCCGCGTTGGGACGCCGGGATTACGAGGGCTGGATTCGGCCTGTTTTGCCTTGGACGCGGTTTGCCTGGGTGACGTTGGGGATGGGAATAGTTTCGGGGGGGTATTGGGCTTACGAAACTCTGGGTTGGGGAGGGTACTGGGGTTGGGACCCGGTGGAGAACTCCTCTCTGGTCCCCTGGCTGTTCACTACGGCCCTGTTACATGGCCTACTTCTGCAACGAGCGAGCGGCGGTTTCCGACGGGCCAATTTCTGCTTGGCCCTGGCTGCTTTCGGGACAGTCTTGTACGGAAGTTATCTCAATCGCAGTGGCATTTTAGCCGACTTTTCGGTACACTCCTTTGGCGAACTGGGCCGGGGATTCAACGCTGCCCTTATCGGTTTCTTCGCGCTTCCGACCATAGTTGCTCTGGCGTTGTTTCTGAGGCGCAGCCGGGAGATTGGCAGTTCACCTGGGAGTCACCGGGTCGGTTCCCGGAGTTTCGCCGTGTATTTGGCTGTACTGTTGCTGGTTTGTTCGGGCCTTTTGGTACTGGGGGGCAATTCTGCCCCGCTATTGACGGGGGCATTGGCAGCCATAGGCCGCCGGGTGCCCCTACTGGCACCTTTTCTGCCGTCGCAGGTTAGGGGAGTGGAACCTTCCTTTTACAACCTGACTCATACCCCACTGGCAATGCTGCTGGCCGTACTGCTGGGCGGAGGAATGTTGCTGGATTGGCGGGGAGGGAATGGGCAGAGAATCCGAAGGGCTGGGCGAGGGCCGGGGGTGTTCGCAGGGGTTGGGGCTGTGCTGATGACTTTGTTGGTGGTTCGATTCCACTCCTCCCACCTGCCTTCCGCCGGGCAAATCCCGCCCTCGGCTAAGTCTCTGGCAACAGTCTGGGTGGTTTTCGTCACTTTGGCTTTGTTCGCCCTGGCCGTAAATTTCGGCTGGCTGTGCCGCCTCTTGGTCTCTGGTCGGGGAAAACGGGCTGGTGCATCCTTGGCCCATATAGGGCTTATGCTGCTGTTCGTGGGAGTAATTGCTTCCTCCGTTTACGAGCAGAAGGTACGGCTGGAACTTCCCTTGCGCCAGCCGGTAGAGCGCCTCGGTTACACTTTCATCTACGAAGGCCGGCGGGAACGACCGGACGGGAAAGTTGAGTTGAAGGTGCGCCTTACGGCCAACGGCACTACTTGCTTGCTGCAGCCGAGGATGTGGCCGACTAAGGAGGGCTTGGTCCGCCAGCCGGCCATTGCCCGCCAATTGACCCACGATTTGTACCTGGAACCTGAGGAGGTAACCTCCCGCCGAAGGCATCACCTTGTATTACAGCGGGGGGAGAGAAAACAGGTGGAGGGATGGACGTTGGAGTTCGTGCGGTTTGAAATGCCCAGGGAGGGAATGAACGGACACCTGTGGGTGGGAGCAGTAGTGCGGATGCTTCAGCGGGGACGGGAGTACTTCGTCACCCCCGTGCTTTCCTATCGGCATGGCTTCCCCAGACACCTCCCTGTAGAACTCCCCCCTGGTTGGCAGTTGACCTTGGTGCAAGTGGCAGTGGAGGGGCCTGAGGACGAACCGCACATTGTGCTGCATTTGGCCCAGCCCACAGTGGTAGTGTGGGCCACCCGCAAGCCGCTGATGGGTTCAGTATGGTTGGGTTGCGGACTGCTCTTGGGAGGAGGCCTTTTAGCCCTGGGCCGACGGGCCTGCAAAGCCGCTCAAGTAGCGGAAGCATCTCCTTTGCCAACATCCGCGGGCGAACCCGTTTCCACCTGAACATTGACAGTTTCCTGCCGGCCAGTTAGAATCCAGAAGGGGGAGGAAAATGGTGAAGGAGAAAGAACTATGTGCCTGACAAAGTCCGGGTCTGGTTTCACACTAATTGAACTGCTGGTGGTCATTGCCATCATTGCCATCCTGGCGGCCATTCTATTTCCTGTCTTTGCCAAGGCCCGCGAAAAGGCCCGCCAGGCCAGTTGTGCCAGCAACTTGCGGCAGTTGGGAACGGCCTGCGCCATGTACCGCGAGGATTACGATGGGGTGAATGTGGATTGGGCCTATGGAGCCGGATTGGGTGGAGGCCGCTATCGAATTCTGTATGCTTGGGCGAGTTACGACGATTACGTGGACCCTCCCACCAGTCCACCTGGAGAACATTACGTGCCGGGTGCTGTTACCCCCTATGTACGGAACGAGCAGATATTTCGCTGTCCCAGCCGTCCCAGGCAGCAGTTAGCCTACACCTTGAACCACGCGAACTACGGGAACACCTTGCCGGCCTTCACCAACCCCTGTGGGCAACCCGATGCGGCCTTTGCGGACCCGGCGGGTACGCTGTGGCTCTTTGAACACACCACGGGCGTGCCCTGGTGTGGGAGGCGCGACGGTTTGGAACCGATATGGCACCGGGCCACCTGGCACAACGGCGGGTGTAACGTGTTGTTCTACGACGGCCACCTCAAATGGCTGCGACCGGAGCAGTTTGAACTGCGCATGTGGTCCATAGAGGACGATTAGGGCGAAGGGAAACAGATACCATGCCCCGTTTGCTGCCGATAAACCTGCAGGTAGAGGGACGGCGGTGCGTGGTGGTGGGCGGAGGGGAAGTGGCGGAGCGGAAGGTGGGACTCCTCTTGGAGTGCGGGGCGGAGGTGGTAGTGGTCAGTCCTACTTTGACCGCCCGCCTGCGCCGGTTAGCGGAACAGGGAGAACTGACCTATCATGCCAGGAAGTTCGTGCCGGCCGATTTGGAGGGAGCATTGCTGGTCATCGCGGCCACCGACGACCCAGCGGTCAACGAGCAGGTGGCGGCTGAGGCCCAGGCGCGTGGGCTGTTAGTTAATGCCGTAGACCAACCCCAGATGGGCAACTTCCACTTCCCCGCCCGCCTCCGCCGGGGAGAGTTACTTTTGACCGTCTCCACCGGGGGGTGTAGTCCGCTGCTGGCCCGGCGCATTCGGGAGGAATGGGAGCAGCAGTATGGTCCGGAGTACGCGGCCCTGATGGAACTTCTGGGGGAACTGCGGGCCGAAGTTAAGGAGCGGATTGCCGAGGCGGCAGCCCGCCGGGAGGTCTGGGCACGGATGCTGGATTCGGAGGTGCTGGCCCTGCTGCGGGCCGGAAAACGAGACGCAGCCAAGGAGTTGTTGCGCTCATGCATATTCTAACCATCGGGCTCAATCACCAAACGGCACCGGTGGAACTCAGGGAGCGTTTGGCCTTCCCCGATGCTTCCCTTGGCCAAGCCCTCCAAGGCTTGGTGGAGGAAACTTGTCTATTGGAGGCAGCCATTTTGTCCACTTGCAACCGGGCCGAAATCTACGGCGTGGCGGCGGAACCCGAACCGGCCCAGCAGGACACAGTGCGTTTCCTCAGCGAGTTTCACGGCCTATTGGCGGAGGATTTTGTACCCTACCTTTACCGCTTGGGGGATGCGGAGGCGGTCCAGCACCTGTTCCGAGTGGCTTGCGGTCTGGACTCGATGGTCTTGGGAGAGTCCCAGATTTTGGGCCAAGTGAAACAGGCTCTCCTTCAGGCTTCCCAACACGGCACTGCCCGGCTGCTATTGCAAGAACTGTTCCGCCGGGCCCTGCATTTAGGCAAACGCGCGCGAACGGAAACGGACATAGGCAAGGGAGCCTTATCGGTCAGTTGGGCCGCCGTGGAATTGGCCCGCAGCATTTTCGGGTCCTTGCATGGCCGAAGCGTACTCCTCTTGGGGGCAGGGAAAATGGGCGAGTTAACTGCCCAATGTCTGTTGGACAGCGGGGTAAAGGCGGTGTTCGTGGCCAACCGCACTCCCTCCCGCGCCCTTCGCCTGGCGGAGCGGTTCGGCGGGGAGCCGGTGGCCTTCGACCGGTTCGGGGAGAAGTTGGTGGAGGTAGACATGGTCATCAGTTCTACTGCCGCGCCTCATTTTCTCCTCCACCAAGCCCAACTTCGGCCCCTGATGCAGCGACGACGGGGACGCCCCTTGTTTCTTATAGACATTGCCGTGCCCCGTGACGTGGACCCGGCCGTGGGCCAATTGGACAACGTTTTCCTGTTCGATATTGACGACCTGGAGGCCGTAGTCGCTCAAAACCGCCGGGAACGAGAGAAAGAGGCGTTAAGAGTACAAGCCCTCATCGAGGAAGAGGGGCGCGCCTTTCTTCGATGGCTCAACTCCCTCCGGGCGAAGCCCCTTATCGTTGCCCTGCGGCAGCAGACGGAGGCCCTCTGGCAGGCGGAGTATGAGCGGTGGATGAACAAACTGCCGGATTTGACCGACCGGGAGCGGGAAATGGTGCGGCGGATGCTCCGTTCCTTTGCCAATAAAATGCTCCACCAGCCGCTCACCCAAATTCGGGCCCTGGCCGCTCAGCCGGAGGGGTATCAGCAGTTGGAGACCGTGCGGCGCCTGTTTGCTCTGGACTTGACCAGCGCCGGAGAGGAGGAGGCCCTATGACCGCGATTTGCGCTTTGGCGACGGGATTGGCTCTGTTGGCCTATTTGGCCGCGGCTGCCCTCTACCCGGCTCACCTTCTCTTGCGGGAGGAGCGATGGGGACGATGGGGTCGTCGGTTTCTCTTCGCTGGGGCCTCCCTGCACGCCGTAGGACTGATGGCCCACCTTACGCGGATGAAGACCGTGCCCTCCGCGGCCTTCTGGGTGGTCAATGCGGTCTTTTTCTTTTCCCTGCTTACAGTTTGGGGTGGTCTGTGGTTGGAACATCGATTCCAACGTCCCCTGTTCGGGGTCTTTCTGGCGCCGGTGGTGTTCTTGGTGTTGCTGTATCCCCTGGCTCTGCGGCGCGAAACGGCGACGGGTTTCCCCCTGCCCGTCCATCCCTGGATTGCCCTGCACGCCACCTTGGCTCTACTGAGTTACGCCAGTTTCGCCCTGGCTTTCGGGGCCGCCCTCATCTATTTGCTGCAAGACCGCCTGCTGAGGACCAAACGGCTGGAACGGCTGCGGTTTTTCCCGGCCTTAGAAGTGATGGACCGCGCTGCCTACCACCTGATTGCCCTGGGCTTCCCCCTGCTCACTCTGGGCTTGATTATGGGCCTGATTTGGCTGCGGTGGGGAAGAGTAGCGAGCCTGACCCTACCTGACCCCAAAATAATTTTGGCGGGGCTAACCTGGCTAATTTATGCTGCTTATCTGTATTTACGCGCAGTGATTGGTTGGTATGGCCGGCGGCCCAATTGGCTGTTAGTGGTCGGTTTTGGCTTGGTCTTGCTGACCTTTCTGGGTACGCGACACCACTTCCGTCCCAAGTCGGCGACGATGGTCCACTTAACCCCGATAATCCGGGAGGTGTAGTCCAGAGCCGGTAATCGTAAAGGGAAAGGAACCATGGGGAAGTACGGTCGGGACCAGTTGATTATTGCCAGTCGGGGCAGTCGGTTAGCCCTGGCTCAAACGGAGGAAGTAGCCCAACGACTGCGCACCCTTTATCCCGGTTTAGAAGTAGAAGTGCGCATTGTCAAAACTCGCGGGGACCAAATCCGGGACGTGCCCTTGCATAAAGTAGGTGGCAAGGGCCTGTTTACCAAAGCCTTAGAAGAAGTTTTGCTGGCTGGAGGAGCAGATTTGGCCGTGCACAGTTTGAAGGATTTACCCACGGGCTTGCCCAAGGGTTTGTGCCTGGCAGCAGTGCCCCGACGGGCTGACCCCCGGGACGCCCTCATTCTGGCGGACTCACTGGCCAGTCGCGCAGGCGATTTCTCCCTTGCCTGCCTGCCGCCGGGGGCACGAGTGGGCACCTCGAGTCTGCGGCGAAGGGCCCAGTTGCGGCACCTGCGGCCCGATTTGCAACTGGAGGAGGTGCGGGGCAACGTGGACACTCGGTTGCGCAAATTGGACGAGGGACAGTACGACGCGCTAATTTTGGCCGTGGCCGGATTGGAGCGTTTGGGCTGGACCCAACGCCTCACCTGGCGGCTGCCCTTCGAGGTTTGCACGCCGGCGGTCGGCCAGGGGGCCCTGGGCCTGGAGACGCGGGCGGACGACGAGGAGGTGTGGGAACTGCTGCAACCATTGGAGGATGCGGCCACCCGGGCCGCGGTGAGGGCCGAGCGTACTTTTCTCCAAACGTTGGGAGGCGGCTGTCGGATGCCTTTAGGAGCAGTGGCGCAGGTAGAGCGAACCGCCTTGGTATTGACCGCCGTAGTGGCCAGCAAGGACGGAACCCGATTACTACGCCGCACGGCGGTCGGGCCCTGGGAGGAGGCAGAACTTTTGGGCCGAGAAATGGCGGAGGAACTGAAACGGTCGGGGGGAAGGTGGATTTTAGGGGAGTGATACGAAGGAGGTTGGGCGGTGACGCCAGGTACAGTTTACCTTGTGGGAGCGGGACCGGGAGAGGCGGGGCTAATTACGGTGAAGGGACTACGGTGCCTTCGCGCGGCCGACGTAGTGGTCTACGACCGCCTGGTAAACCCGCAACTGTTGCGCGAAGCCAAGCCGGAGGCAGAGTTGATTTACGTGGGCAAAGCGCCCGACCGACAGGCCTTTAAGCAGGAGGAAATCAACGACCTCCTCGTGGATTTGGCTCGACAGGGAAGAACTGTCTGTCGGCTTAAAGGCGGAGACCCCTTTGTTTTCGGACGAGGGGGGGAGGAAGCGGAGGCTTTGGCGGCTAACGGGGTGCCCTTTGAGGTAGTGCCCGGCGTCACTTCGGCCGTAGCCGCGCCCGCCTATGCGGGCATTCCCGTTACCCACCGCCAATGGGCCTCCTCCCTGGCCTTCATCACCGGCCACGAAGACCCCACTAAGGGCCCCTCGGCTCTGCGGTGGGAGCAGTTGGCCGGCGGAGTGGACACCTTGGTGTTCCTCATGGGGGTAGGTCGCCTGCCGGCCATCGTCGAGAACTTGCTGCGGCATGGGCGTGACCCCCGAACGCCGGTGGCCCTGGTGCGCTGGGGTACCTATCCGGTCCAGGAAACTTTGGTGGGCACCTTGGGCGATATTGTAGAAAAGGCGCAGGTGGCCAATTTCCAGCCGCCGGCCGTGGTCGTCGTCGGCGAAGTGGTGCGGCTGCGGGAGAAATTGCGCTGGTTTGACACCAAACCGCTGTTCGGCCAACGGGTGTTGGTGACGCGGGCCCGGGCCCAGGCCTCCGTCTTGGCGGAACTGTTGCGGGAGCAGGGTGCCCAGCCGATAGAGTTTCCCCTCCTGCGCATTGTGCCTTTGGACTTTCAGGCCCGCCTGGAGGAACTGTTGGCGGCTGGCTTCCCCTTCGATTGGGTGCTGTTCACCTCGGCCAACGGAGTGACAGTATTTCTGGAGGCCCTAAGGAAACTGGGCTGCGATGCACGCGTGTTCGGAGGGGTGAAAATAGGCACTATCGGCCCAGCGACGAAAGAGGCTTTGGCCCCTTGGGGCCTGAAGGCCGATTACTGCCCCCGTACTTTTGTGGCCGAGCAGTTGGCGGCGGAGTTCCCGGAGCCGCCTCAGGGTTTGCGCATTCTCCTTCCCCGGGCCCGAGAGGCGCGAGAGGTACTGCCCCGCACCCTGGCCGAGCGGGGAGCGAGGGTAGAAGTGCTGCCCGTGTACCAAACGGTGCGGGAAGAGGGAAATGTACCGGCCATCCAGGAGCAATTTCAACGCGGCGAAATTGAGGTGGTAACCTTTACCAGTTCCTCGAGCGTCCGCTACTTTCGGGAACTGCTGGGAGAGGTGCCCTTAGCGGGGGTGACCATTGCCTGCCTCGGCCCCCAAACCGCAGAAACGGCGCGACAGTTGGGCCTGTCCGTGGACGTGGTAGCGGAGGAATACACCGTGCCGGGGCTGGTGCGGGCTTTGGTACAACATGTGCAGAGGGGGAAGGAACATGGCTAAAGTGACGTTAGACCTACCGGAGGAAATTGGGGGACTGCTGCGAGAGGAAGCCAGGGAGCGCCGTCGGGGGTAGTATCCCCTTACGCAAGGGAATGGGCAGAGTTGATGACCCTGCCGCCGGAAGAACGTCTGGCACGGCTTTTGACGGAGTCCGGCCTGATTGAACATCCTACCGAGGAGGAAAAGCAGCGGTATCAGCCGGCCCTTCCCGAAGTTTTAGAGGAACTCGGGCGAAAGGTTGCAGGAGGTGGCAAGCCCCTTTTGCAAATAATAATTAGGAACGGGGGGAAAAGTACTAATCAGTGCCTTTCAACTCATTCCCTCCCGCCACTTACTTTTGTCTCTGCCGATGATGACCTCCTGCCGCGGCGGGAGCGGAGGGTTTGGTCGGGGATAACCCCCAGGCACATCCTTAGGAGGGCAAATTATGGGTTTTCCGGTTACTCGTTTGCGACGCCTGCGGGCGAAGGAAAACTTCCGCCGCTTGGTGCGCGAAACGCACCTGTCGGTGGATGACCTGATTTATCCTCTGTTCGTCATCTACGGGCGGAACGTCAAGCAGGAAATCCCCTCCATGCCGGGGATTTACCGCTGGTCCCTGGACCGCCTGCCGGAGGAAATCGAAGAGGTGGCCGCGCTGGACATTCCAGCCGTGCTGCTGTTTGGCATCCCGGAGCACAAGGATGAGGTTGGCTCCGGCGCCTACGATGAACATGGCATCGTGCAAGAGGCCATTCGAGTTATCAAGGGCACGGCGCCAGAATTGCTGGTCGTGGCCGATACCTGTCTGTGTGAGTACACCTCCCACGGCCACTGCGGCCTCGTGGACGAGGAGGGGCGGTTGCTGAACGACCCGACGTTGGAACTGCTGCAGAAGACGGCCCTGTCGCAAGCTCAGGCCGGCGCGGACTTGATTGCCCCTTCGGACATGATGGATGGGCGGGTGGCCGCCCTCCGCCAGGTGTTGGATGAAAACGGCTTTTCCCATGTGCCCATCATGTCCTACGCCGCGAAATACGCTTCGTCCTTTTACGGCCCCTTCCGCGACGCTGCCGATTCTGCCCCCCAGTTCGGCGACCGCCGGGCCTACCAGATGGACCCGCCCAACTGGCGGGAGGCTCGGCGGGAAGTGGCCCTGGACCTCGAAGAAGGGGCGGACATCGTAATGGTCAAGCCCGCTCTGGCTTACTTAGATGTCCTGCGGGAGGTGCGGGAGATGACCGACCTCCCTGTGGCAGCCTACAACGTATCCGGAGAGTTCTCCCTGGTCAAAGCGGCCGCCCAAAACGGTTGGATTGATGAGCGGAAGATAGTCCTGGAAATTCTAACCGGCATTAAGCGGGCTGGAGCGGACATCATTATCACCTACTTTGCCAAGGACCTGGTGCGGTGGTTGGCTTGAACCGCACTTCGAGGAGGAAACCATGAGGGGGCAAAATGAAGCCCGGCTTGGCCTCTGGCTGCTCATGGCCGGCGTACTGCTGAGCGGCTGTGGTCGGAGCAAGGAATCTCCACCGCTGGAGCCGCCCCCGCCCGGGGCGGAGGAGCAAGTGGGCGTGGGCTTGAGCCCAGGCCTGGAGCCGGGACAGTTTCGGGGAGGGGAGGGGGAAGGAGTAGCCGCCTTGCTGCCGGGCGAGGGAGAGGTAGAAGGCTGGGAACTAATCCCGGACACGCGGGTGGTCATGCCCACGGCGGAGGATTTGGTGAAAATATACGATGGTGGGTATGGTCGCTACCGGGATGCAGGCGTAACTTCTGCGGCCCAGCAGGCCTATGAGCGAGGGGAGGAGCAAATCGTCCTTACGGTGCATCGCCTTTCGGGGCCGGAGGAGGCTCAGGCCCTGTACGAGGATGAACGGGAGGGGTACGATTCCTTTTCCCCCCAAGAGGTAGAAATAGGCGACAGCGGCTACGTATGCACCGTATTGGAACGGCAACGAGGGGCCTTCTGGCAGGGGCCATATTACGTGGTAGCGGAAACAGTACAGGGCAAGGGCACCGGCGCGAAGGAACTGTTGGCCGCCGTGGCAAAGAAGATAGCCTCCGACTGAAAATGCCATTGAGGTAAGAAACTCGGCCAACCCCCAGAAGGTCTGCCGCCTTTCCGGCGCTGGCCTTTACCTACCGCTTCAGTCAGCAGGGAACAGAACCTCCTGTTCCTCCAGGACCTCCCGAATTCGCCGCTCTGCCCGGTCCAGGTCGAAGTGGCCCTGTTCGCGGATGATGCGGCGCAGCACCGGTTCAATGCCGGCGAGGTCCTCCAGGAGGTCTCGCAGTACCTCCCGTTGTTGCTGGGCGCGGGTAATGTCCTGAGGCGACTGTACCAAATCCCGGACGATGGACTCCTCCGAACGCGAGGCCACCAGGGGAGTCGTGTGCCCTTCAATGTACACCAACGTCCGGCGGCCCGGACCGCGGTTTTCCTCAATGGGCACTAAGGCGACCACCGCATCAGAACGGACATATTTTCCGTAGCCCAAGGGTACCAGTATGCCTTCCCGAATTTCCATGGTCCTCTCCTTCCAATACTCTTGGGACTTACGCAGTTGCGCCTCTGTCGTCCCGAAGGCGGGATAGACCTGTGGACGTTTAGGGCCCGGGGGCAATTTCCCCGTTGCCCACCTGCCAAATTTCCGTGGGGCCCGTTGTCCCGTTTTCCCATTCTGCTGCGACCTCAGGGTTTCTGCGGCGTAGAGAGCACCGGTTCACAAGTGAACGAGGTATCGGAAATAGACGTAAATCATGGCAATCACGATGGATTCAATCATCAACGGCAGTCCGTAGCGCAGATATTTCATGAAATGGATGGGATAGCCGTTCCGTTCGGCAATGCCGGCCACCACCACGTTGGCCGAGGCACCGATAATGGTGCCGTTGCCGCCCAAGCAGGCTCCCAGGGCCAAAGACCACCACAGGGCCAACATGGGCGGCGTCTTCAGGATGGACATCCCCGCGTCCGCCACCAAGACCCCTTGGGCCTGCAATTCGTGGGCCATATCAATTAGCAGCGGGTTCATGGTGGCCACGAAGGGAATGTTGTCCACGATGGCCGAGGCGAAAGCCGAGAACCACATGATGATTATCGCCAGCATCTTGAAGTTACCCTGACTGAAGTCTAAAGTCTTTTGGGACAACATCCGAATTATGCCCACCTGCTCCAGCCCCCCGACCATCACGAACAGGCCGATGAAAAAGAAAATGGTGGGCCATTCCACCTCCCGCAGTACTTCTTCGACCTTGACTTGGGCGAACAGGAGGAGCAAAGAAGCCCCCATCAGGGCCATCGTGGCCGGCTCTAAGTGGACGTACTCGTGCACCATGAATCCGAGGAAGGTCAGGCCCAGGAACAGGAGAGAGCGTTTGAGTAATGGCCAATCGGTAATGCTTTTCGCCTCATCCAACTCCCCGATTTCCCGTCGTTTCTCCTCGGGAACGGTCAGGTCCTTCTCGAACATAAATTTGACCGTGAACACATAGGCGGGGAAAATAATTATCACTGGTGGGGTCAGGTTGACCAAAAAGGTCATGAACCCCAAATCCGCCGCGCTGCCAATCATGATGTTAGGCGGGTCCCCCACCAGGGTGGCCGTGCCACCAATGTTGGAGGCGAGAATTTCGCAAATCAGCAGGGGGATGGGCGAAATTCCCAGCGTTTCGGCAATGAGGATTGTGACCGGCGCAATGAGCAGGACTGTGGTTACATTGTCCAACATGGCCGAAAGCAATGCCGTAATGCCGGAGAAGAGGAAAATCATAGGCATAGCCCGTCCTTGGGACAGTTTGG
>DTZQ01000655.1 GCA_012961305.1 Armatimonadota bacterium
CCGCACCAGGTGGAGGTTCTCGTCGTTGATCTGGACGAAGATGGAGCCGGACTCGGTGAGGAGTTCGCGGCACAGGAGCAGTCGGTCGCGCAGGTAGGTGAGGTAGGAGTGGATGCCCAGTTTCCAGGTGTCCCGGTAGGCTTTTATCTGCTCCGGCTCGTGGGTGAGGTACTCGTCTCGGTCCTTCACATCCCGCCGGTCAATGCGGGGCTGGAAGTTGCTGGAATACTTGATGCCGTAGGGTGGGTCTAGGTAAATCATCTGCACCTTGCCCGCCATCCCCTCTTTGACCAGCAGAGAGTTCATCACCAAAAGGGAGTCGCCCAAAATGAGCCGGTTGGCCCAGCCGACCTCGTGCCGGTAGAACTCCACCTCCTGGTCGGCGGGCAGGGGCGTCTCACCGAAGAGGGTAAATTGGACCGGTTCCGGGCGACGGACAGCGTTCAGAATGGCTTGCGTAGAGATGCGCTCGTGGATGTGCAACGAGACCAGGTCCACCTCGAAGGAGGTATGCTCCGCCTTGCCGGCCCATTGCAGTTGCGGGTCCAGATGGGGGTCGTAGGCGTAGCCCTGCGTCCGATGCTCGCGAGCCTCGTAGAGGGACGCAATGCCCACCGGCGGGTTGTTGGTACGGCGAGCATTATGGTAGCGGTAATCCCGCGCCTCATTGCCATTGCGGTGCCGGTTTCGCCGTTTCATCGCTTGCCATCACTTGCCCCAAGATTAGCGGCCAAGAGCCACTGGTAAAGTCCAACAGGAAATCACCCAGAGACCGATACTTTGCTGCGCAAAGTCGGCTTCAGCCTGCTTTCCTTCAATTTTATCACACCCCCTCCCTTAAGTCAAGCCTTCGCCCAGGAAAATTTACCTTCCCCCATCCTCAACTTGACTTGGTTACATTTCAACCTACGTTCTACATCTCATTGTGGTTCGGTGGCTAACCGCATGTCTTCTGCATCTTGCCGATAAGATGCGAGTTCCCCTGTTACCCCCAAAACCGATAAATCTGCCAATCGAAGATGATGCCCAGGATGTTGGCCACGCTGCCCACGATGAACTCGCCCAGGATGAGGCCCAGAAAAAAGGGAATGGCCCGGCGGTAGCCCCGCAGGCCCAGGGCTTTGAGGATGAAGGATTTGGCCAGCCAGGCGAGGAAAATGGACATCCACATCCAATTCATGGCCCAACTGCTGCTCACCGCATAGCCTACCGGATGGAACGGCCAGCGCAGCACTTGGACCCGCATGGACATCAGGAACACGGCCACGCTGAACCCTACTACGGTGAACACGGTGGACAGTTCGTCCCGCTCCCGGGGCACGACCAGCCAACTGCGCAAGCGGTTGTAGGGTTCCCAACCGAACCAGGTGGAAGGCCCCACGCATTTGGCCGAAGCCGCCCCTACGTCGTAATAGACGTGCAGCAGGGCCCAAAAGGCCGCCAGCGAGCCCAAGAATAAGGTCGCCAGCATGGCCCAGAACAGTTGGCGGTAACTGTAGCCCAGCCGCTCCGCCAGTTTGAAGCCCTCCAATTGATGGGGCATGGGATGAGTGCGATAGGCCCGATTGAAACCCCACCACAGGGCGAACACGGTAAGGTCCCGGGGAGCGACATTTCCCACCCCCAACAGCCGGGGTATCATCTGGTCTGGCCCTGCATAGTGGAGGTCATGGGCCGGGGTGCCCATTTCCGCCCGCATTCGGGTGACGGCGATGGCCAGCGCGAAGTAGATGATGAAACTCCAGAACACAATGGAGGGGGTCATGCCGGCCGAGACCATGAACCAATTGACCAGTCCGAACCCCACAAGGGCCCCTATCAGCGCCAGGCGGTAGGAGAGGGCCTCCCCTCGGTCGTCCACATCGGCCGGACGGCCCCAGGCCCGCTTTACTACCTCCCGCAAGTAGCCCCGCCCTATCCACAGGGCAAAGAAAGCCACCCCCAGAAAGGCCCCCGCCGACTGGTCGTTGATGTAGGGCATGTCCGGCCGGGTCGTTTGCCAGCCGAAAATAGCAGTCACGATGCGCTGCGTCTTCCAGTACCAGTAGAAAAACCAGCAGGAGAAAGACAAATCCAGGGGCAGCAGGAAGCCCAGGCCAATGATGCAGGGAAAGAAGGCCAGGGGTGTCCAGCCGATGGCGTTCCAGGGCCGATTGACTAAGAACTGGTTCAGCGCGTATTTGCGCACCGGAATGGCCGGCACGATGGGAAAGTTGGCATTCAGGTTGTTCAGGATGTCAATCCCCGCCGCGAGGCCGAAGCCCGCCCAGAGGAGATGGCTGCGCAACAGCCGGGCCTGTTCGTCGCTCAGAGTTAAGGGCAGTTCAATGATGGGGAAAGTCAAGCGTTCCCGCTCCGACCACTGGCAGCGCAGAATTACGTTCAGGCACAGCATGGTGAACACCAGCACCAGGAAGAAGGCCGTCCAACAGGCCACCGGCGGCAGCCAGGCCAACAGGTGTTCCTCCGTGTACAGGGTAGAATGGCCCTGGAAGTATCCCTTGAGCACGTCCGGGTCAGAGACCATCAGCCACTTTCGCGGCAAATAGCGGAAGAACAGCCGCTCCCAGTTGTTCTCCGGCGTGGCGTACTCGAAGGGGTGTACCAAAGTGGCAATGAGCACCTGGTACATGTCGTGGCCGACGAAGCAGGAACCCAGGGACAGCAGAGTGTAAATGACCAGCAACTCGCCCTGCGAGAGGGCAAACCGAGGGGCAAAACGGCGCAGGAGCAAATTGGCCCCTACCAGCAGGAAAAGACAGAACACCACGTTGAAAAAGAGGGACATGGTGGTGGGATGGCCAGCATAGCGAACCACTTCCGTATGCACCAACCACAGGCAGTTGGGTGGGATTAACAAAAAGGCGATGAGTACCGCCCGCCAGGTTATGGCCCTACGCACTTTTTCCGTCACCGTCCTTATTGTCCTTTCTGTACCTTTAAGGAGTACCTCTCATTATACCTTACCCCGGCGAGTCTGACAAGGGGTGAGGGTTAGGATTGGGGGGAACCCAAGAGCAGGGGGAGGTTACTAACGGGATACACGATGTAGGTTAAGCGGTGGATAGACCTTGACACGGCAGGGAAAGTGTGGTATACTCCTTAACCACTTGGGGCCTGGCGGAGTGGAAACGCTAATAGGAGGCGGGGGAGAAACCCCTCAGCCTACGCGCTCAAGAAACAATTTAATGCTATCAAGCAGGTCAGGCTGGAGGGCCATTGGATGAGGCTGGAAAAACTAAAGGAGCCGATAAATATGACGGAAGTACTTCGGTTTGAGGGTGAAGTCAAGTCCGTCACGCTTTCCGAGGAGGCCGGTCATTGGTACGCCAGCATCAATGTTGAGGTTCAGCCGCCTAAACATAAGCATCCGCAAGAGGCCGTTGGGGTGGACTTGGGCCTGAATACCCTGCTTTTCTTTCGGATGGCAGGTGGTTAGAGAGCCAGGTACCCCTGTGCTCCGAGTTGAAGGGGCTGCAGCGGCTCAACCGAACCTTAAGCGAGCGAGTGTTTGAGTGTAAATGTGGCTGTATAGCCGAAAGGGATTTGAATGCCGCTTTGAATATAGAGCGGCACGCCTTGCAAATAAGTCGCCGGAGTGGGTTCACGGAGACGCTAAACGGACGTGGAGAGGCTGTAAGGCCGCTTGCGGCCGGTCTCTTTGAAGCGTCAAAAGTGGCTGAGGAAAGGCAGCCAGCCAGACTTGTCCTTTAGGCAGGTTTGGTAAACCAGGAAACCATGCGCAAGGTTTTACCTTGGACCGCGGGGACATGGTTATCGCTGGGAGCGATAGCTTGGGCGCACTTGTGCAACAACATCTATCGCACGCCGGACCGAATCATTGTCAAACCGGAGAAACAGGTAACCACCATAGAGCGCTCTGACCAGTTCCGGGTGTTCGTCCAGAACAACTATCCGACCTACTTGCGCAACCTACGGCTGACGGCTCGAGCAGACAGTCCGGCAGTTTCGGTCGCTGTCACCCCGGCTTCTATTCGCCAACTTAAGGCTGGGGAGCGTAGTTTCTTTACGGTGCGGGTTACCGTTCGTCCCGGCACCCCCCGCGGACGACATGCACTGCGGTTCAGCATTTCTGCCGATAATGTTGGCTTTCGCCCCGTGGAGGAAGCAAGCATAGGAGCCCTGCGCAAGGCGGCCCGAACGGGCAATCCTTCGCACATGGTTCTGGCGGCGGAATCGCTGGTTCGCCGAAGAGACCCCATGGGCATGAAAGTCCTTACCGAGATGGCGCGGGGCCGAGACCGTGACTCTCGCAGCCGCGCCATTCGGGCCCTGGGCAAATGCGGCGACCGCTCCCATATTGCTTTCCTTAAGGGTTTGTTGCAGGAACGGGACGGGTTCATCCGCGGCAACGTTCTTTTGGCTTTAGGTCTGCTTAAGGCCGAGGCCGCTACCTTTCGGGCCTTTTTCCAGGACCGGGACGATTTCGTCCGGGCCTGTGCGGTGGCCGGGCTGGCTCTGGCGGGGGATAAGAGTGTATTACCCTGGCTCCGCCAAGCCCTACAAAAGACCCGGAACATCTACATCCGTATCGCCTGTGGCTGGGGATTAGCAGCCCACGCTGACCGAGCCGGGGTAGAAGCCCTGGACAAGGCTTTTACCTCCACTAACGAGGCCATAAAACGGGTTATGGCCGGGGATGCTCTGGTGGACATCGCCACCCGGGCGCGGTGAGAGGAGAGAAGAATGTGCCGGGCACCAATGCCTATTGCCGTGCTACTGGCTCTGAGCACCTGTGCCCTCGCCCACCTGTGTAACAACATCTACCGCACCCCCGATAGGGTTGTGGTCAAGCCGGAGAAACAGGTAACTACGGTGGAGAGGTCCGACCAATTTCGTGTTTTCGTGCAGAACAACTATCCCACCTACCTGCACAACCTTCGGCTGACGGCGAGGGTGGAGGGCAGGGAGGTCACGGTGAGCATCAGTCCGGAGTCCGTGGCAGTGCTCAGGGCCGGCGAGCGAACGGCCTTCACCGTGCGCCTCACCGTGCGGGAAGGCGTACTGCGGGGGCGATATCCGCTCCGGTTCAGCATTTCGGCCGATGAGATTGGCTTTCGGCCGATAGAGGAAGTGAGCAATGAGACCCTGCGCAAAATACTCCCCGACCCCCCCAACTACGGGTCCAACATTTTGGCGGCAGAGACGCTGGCCCGGCGGAAGGACCCGGTGGGGGCCAAGTGGCTGGTAGACTTCATGACTAACCCCCGGGTCGGACGCGATTATCGCAGTCGGGCCATTCGGGCGTTGGGGAGGGCAGGGCAGAAAGAAAACGCTCCAGCCCTCAAAAGAATGCTGCGGGGGCGGGACGGCTTTCTGCGGGGCAACGCCCTGTTGGCTTTGGGTCTGCTCCGGGCCGAGGCGGCTACTTTTCGCCCCTTTTTGCGGGACCGGGACGGTTTCGTCCGGGCCTGTGCCCTGGCCGGATTGGCCCTGGCTGGGGACAAGCAGGTACTCCCCCGCTTGAAGGAAGGTTTGCAATCCACCAACGTTTATGTGCGCATTGCCTGCGGCTGGGCCCTGGCAGCCCACCGGGACAAGGAGGGAATAGCCGCCCTGGAAAGGGCCTTTGCCACCGACAACCCCATGCAGCGGGTCATGGCCGGGGATGCGCTGGTAGATGTTGCCAGTAGAGGACCGGAAACACCGTGAGGTACGCCTGGTGGATACTCCTCAGTTTATGGGGGGCTGGTTGGCTGAGGGCGGATGAGGTGCAGTTTGCCATCTGGGACCGGATGTTCGTTAAGCCCCAACTTCCCCTGCGGGTGGTAGGTGAGGAAGGAGAAGTGACGCTGTTGCTGTACCACGCTTATCCCTCCTCCCTGCACAATCTGCGCCTGTCCAGCCCTCATCCGGCCTTTGAGATGACCGCCGACCCGCCGGTGGTGAAAGAGTTTGAGCCGACGGTTTTCCTTAACGTGACCCTCCATTTTCGCCGTCGCGCTTTAGTGGCCGGGGATACGGTGGTGGTACCCATAGAATTTTCAGCCGAGGAAATGGCTCGCTCCCAAGCCTTTGATTTGACTTTGCCCCTCACGCCGCAGGGGGAGAGAGAGGTAAATGAAGCCCTTTCCATTCCCGTCGGCCAGGTGGAGGTGCGGGTGGCCCGGTTTGGCGAGGAAGTGTACTATTTCTACCTTGTGCCGATGGGGTTGCTTTTGGCCTGGCTGCTCTGGCGGCGGACGAGGTTTGGGGGGTAAGTGTTTGAGATTTCAGATGGCAAAAGGGCAGGAATGAAACGATGGGCGAAGTGTTGCTGCGGGGAATAGCTTTGGGATTCTCCTCTGGGGCCTATTGTTTGGGGATTTGTGCTCCCGCAATGCTGCCCTACCTTCTTACTTTCGAGCGTGTAGGGGTGAAAACTTCCCTGCGCATAGTGGCCGAGTTTCTGGCCGGACGGTTGGGGGCTTACTTGCTGATAGGACTGGCTGCAGGCCTTGGGGGAACCCAACTGCAAACTTCGGTGGGAGGACAAAAGGCCATAGCCCTGCTCATCATGGGCTTGGCCCTCCTCCTGATAGCCCATGGCTTGACCCGCAACTTCCCCGAATGGCAGGTATGCACAGCCTGGCAGCGAACGAGGTTGCTCCGGCGGTTCCCACTGTTGGCTGGCTTTGTACTGGCCCTCAACCTCTGCCCACCTCTGCTGTTGGGATTTGCCTTTCCCCTGACGTTGGGACGGGTAGGGCCAGCCTTGGCCTTTGGAGCCGCATTTTTTGTCGGCACGACTGTCTTTTTCCTGCCCTTGGCGTTAGTGGGCTGTTTGGGTCGCTGGCAAATCTTGCGCGAGGCTGCTGAAGTTGCGGCCCTATTTGCCGGACTGTGGTTTTTCGCCCATGGCCTTTGGCTGTTTAGCGGGAGGTGAGACCATGAAACGCATACTGAGCATCGGTGGACTTCTGGCTCTGGGTTTGGCGGTCGGCTGTGCGCAAGCGCCGGATATGTTCCCCCTGAGCATTGCTGGCGGAAGCCGCACCGCTCTGCCTGCAGTGTACAATGCCCAGACCATTTTCGATTACATGGACGGGGCGGCGGAAATCTACTTTACCTATGCCTTCCGACGGCTTTATGTGGCCTTCTACCGCCTGGGAAAGCAGCAGGTCACCGCTGAAGTGTACGACATGAGCACCCCTGCCGAAGCCTT
Organism: Armatimonadota bacterium; assembly: GCA_012961305.1. Classification (GTDB taxonomy): domain Bacteria; phylum Armatimonadota; class UBA10988; order UBA10988; family DTZQ01; genus DTZQ01. Next base: position 7,166 of record DTZQ01000655.1, read on the forward strand.
CGGGATATTCACCAACGACTTGGAGGGAGAACCCGTGGAGGTGGCCCAAGGGGCCCGCTATTTAGAGGGAACTCTCCGCTGCTGGCAGGACCGGTTTTTCGTCAAAATTCGGGGCGAGCAGGACACCCCGGAACTGCGCCCGTTTGCCATCCAATTGGCCCACTACATAGCCACCCAGGTCCAGAGGGAAGGGAACCCCCCGGCCCTTACCGCCGCGCTGCCGAAAGCGCTCCAGCCACGCGACCTGCGCTATTTCCACCGGGACACGAACTTGAACAACTTCTACTATGTGTCCACCGAAAACGTACTGGCGTTGAGTGAAAAGACCGAGGGCGTCCTGGCCGATGGTCAGTGGGAAGGGAAACCGGTCAAGGTCATCCTGCTCCAATATCCCACCCCGGCTGCCCGCGACGAGGGGTGGAAGGGCTTTTGCGAGAAGGTTCTCTCCCCCCAGGCGAAAACGGGGCCGGCTGGTGAGCGCATCGAGGAGTTCGCCCCCGAGGAGTTCACCGGCATCCGCCGCTTCCTCGGTCCCCGGGGAGAACCCCGGCTGGTCCTCTGCTTTGAGGCCAAAACGGCCGAGGACTGCCGGGCGGTGCTGGCGGAAGTCGCTCGGGAAAAGGGAGGTCAATAGGTCAAGGGGTCAGCAAGTTGGCAAGTCAATGGCCTATTGACCCCCTGAGGTTTCCGAATCGAGTAAGGGACAGAGGAGCAGCGGGTCATGGACCTGGAAACCAAAGTTGCCTTAGTTAAGCCGGGCCTTTTAACCAATGTGCTGCGGGCGAGAATCACCCTGCTGCGGCGAGGAGTGCAACTGATAGCCTTTGTGCTGTTGCTCTACGGGGCTTTTATCTGGCCTCGACCCGTCGAGACCTTCTTTCCCCCAATCCCCTCGCAGGAGCCCCGCACGACGCTCTACGACCGGAATCGCATCCTGTGGGTGTCGGGGAAGGAATCGGTGGTGGAGTTGTACATGCCTTTTCTGGCCTGCCGGTTCATCGCCCGCGGTGGACTGTTCAAGTCGTGCACCGTGCACTTCCTCTCGGAGAACATCACTTGGCGCACGTCGCTCACGATTCTGCTGCCCCATCTGCTGCTGTTCGTGGCGATGTGCGTTTTGGCTGGCCGCTTTTGGTGCGGCTGGATTTGTCCCCTGGGGGCAATGATGGACGCGATGACGGGCATGCGCAAGGCCCTACATCTGCCCCGGGCCCTGGTGCCACCGAGTTGGAAGTGTTTCCTGGCCAAACTGCGGCACTTCTTGCTGTTTTTGACCCTGGGCGTCGCGGTTCTCATCACTTTCCCCATCTTCGGCCGCAGCGGAGTGAATGATTCGTTGTTCCTTATCTATTGTCAATTCTGTCCGGCCCGGCTGGTCTATCCGCCCTTCGGTGGGGTGAATCCCTGCTGGTACGATACCACCAACAGCGTGACCATTTTCCTGACCCTTGTCGGCTGGCTGTGTTTGGGAGTGTTTTTCCTCAGTTTTGCCATTCCCCGCTTCTGGTGCCGTATCTGTGCCATCGGTGCGTTGGTTTCCTACTTCAACCGTGGCGCCTTGCTGACCTTGGAGAAAAACCATCAGAGGTGCACCTCTTGCGGAGCCTGCCGGCGCTGTTGTCCGATGGATATAGAGCGGGTTTACCGGGAGCAGGAGAAACGGGTGGTGACCGATACCCAGTGCCTCCTCTGTTTGACCTGCGTAGAAGAGTGCCCCGAGGAGGGCTGCTTGCAAGTGAAGTTGCTGAGGGAGAAGGTAGTGCAATCGTGAGCCGGAGGGAGGGAATAAGAAGGGCCCGATTGGTCTTGACAAAGCCCTCAGTGTGGCTTATATTAAGTGCATTACCTATCGGACGGAGGTGGAAAACCATATGCAGAGGGTCAATCACTGGAGGAAGCCTTTAACCAGTCCCTTGCTTTCCCTGGCGGTGCTTTGGCTCGGGTGGGGTTTGTTCTCCTGGATTGCCCAGGCAGAGGTGGTGCTCCAGCCCGGCTGGCCCCAGAGCACAGGGGACGGAGTGTGGTCCTGCCCCGCCTTGGGGGACCTGGATGGAGATGGTAAGTTGGAGGTGGTGGTGGGGTCGCTGGACTACAAAGTCTATGCCTGGCATGGAGATGGAAACCTTGTTGCTGGCTGGCCAAAGCATACAGGACATTGGGTACGTTCTTCCCCCGCCCTGGGGGACTTGGATGGGGATGGAAAACCAGAGGTGGTAGTGGGGTCATACGATTTCAAAGTTTATGTCTGGCACGGGGACGGAAGCCTCGTTGCTGGCTGGCCAAAGAAAGCAGGAGGTTGGGTACGCTCCTCTCCCGCGCTGGGAGACCTGGATGAAGATGGACAATTGGAAGTAGTGGTGGGGTCGGATGATAGCAAAGTTTACGTCTGGAACGGCGACGGAAGTTCGGTTCCCGGTTGGCCCCAGAGCACAGGGAAAGGGGTGTTTTCCTCCCCGGCTTTAGGGGACATTGATGGGGATGGTAAGTTGGAGGTAGTAGTAGGGTCATATGATTTCAAAGTTTACGCCTGGAATGGCGACGGCAGCCTGGTCTCCGGTTGGCCGCAGAGTACAGGAGGCGATGTCCGGCCCTCCCCGGCCTTGGGAGACCTGGATGGGGATGGACAGTTAGAGGTAGTAGTGGGCTCGCGGGACAACAAAGTCTATGCTTGGAAGGGCGATGGGAGTCCAGTTCCCGGTTGGCCGGTAAGTACGGAGGATTGGTTGTACTCCTCCCCGGCCTTGGGGGATATTGATGGAGACGGGCAGTTGGAAGTGGTAGTAGGGTCAGAAGACCACAAAGTCTACGCTTGGAATGGGGACGGAAGTCTGGTCCCCGGCTGGCCCCAAAGTACGGAAGATAAGGTGTACTCCTCCCCAGCCTTGGGAGATATTGATGGAGATGGACAGTTGGAGGTGGTAGTGGGCTCGCGGGACCACAAGGTCTACGCTTGGAACGGAGATGGAAGCCCAGTCCCCGGCTGGCCTCAAAGCACGGAAGATAAGGTGTTGTCTTCCCCGGCCCAGGGGGATATTGATGGGGATGGACAGTTGGAAGTGGCCATTGGGTCCTACGATGGCAAGGTATATGTCTGGGACTGCGGTCCCGGCACCTACCGGCCCGCCTTGCTCGTCTGGCCTATGTTTCGCCACGATCCCTGGCACAGCGGAATATATGGGGGACCCCCCCGCCCCCATGCGCCCTGGGTAACCGTTAGCACCCCTAACGGGGGGGAAACCTGGGGCGGCAGTCAGGACATCACTTGGAGCGCCACCGACCCCGATGGAGATGCCCTGACCATCACCATCCTGTACAGCCCCGACGGCGGCAGCACTTGGGAAACCGTGGCCACGGACCAAGAAAACGATGGCCGCTACACCTGGAATACCCGAACCTTAGAAGAAGGGGCCAACTACCTGATTAAGGTCAAGGCCACTGACGGCACCTACACCGGCGAAGACGTTTCCGACGCCACCTTTGAGATTAGACACCGGGCCTATGTGACGGTGACCGCCCCCAACGGAGGAGAGACCTGGAGCGGCA
>DTZQ01000656.1 GCA_012961305.1 Armatimonadota bacterium
GCCCGGCTGGCGGTGGAAGAGACTGGCCTGGGCCGGGTGGAGGACAAAATCATCAAGAACGAACTGGCGGCCAAATTGACGCCGGGCATCGAAGACCTTCCCGTGCGCGTGCTCTCTGGGGACACCGGCCTCATGGTCATCGAAGGGGCACCCTACGGGGTCATTTGTGCCATTACTCCCTGTACCAATCCGGTGGCGACCATTACCAGCAATGCCATTGCCATGACCGCGGCGGGGAACAGCGTGGTTTTCTGTGTCCATCCCTACTCCAAGCGGTGTTCGTTGGAGATGATGGTACACCTCAACGAGGCCATTATCGCGGTCGGAGGACCGCGCAACCTGCTTACTTCGGTGGCTGAGCCCAGCATTCGCAAGGCAAAAGCGGCCATGGAATCGCCCAAGACGCAATTGGTAAGTGCCACCGGTGGTGGGGGCGTGGTGCGGGCGGCCCTGGCCAGCGGCAAGAAGGTCATTGCGGCCGGGCCGGGCAATCCCCCGGTCATCGTGGACGAAACGGCTGACCTGGAGAAGGCAGCCCGGGACGTCGTCGTCGGCGCGGCCTTCGACAACAACATCCCCTGCGTGGCGGAGAAAATCCTCATTGCCCTCGACCCCATCGCTGAACCCCTCGTCCGGGCTATGCGCAACCACAGGGCAGTGCTGGTCTCTGGACCCGACGAGCGGCGGCTGACGGAGTTGGTGGTCAAAGAGGGCGAAATGAACCGCGAGTACATCGGCAAGGATGCCACGGTCATCTTGCGCGATGCTGGCATAGATGCCCCCCGCGACACGCTGTTGGCCCTCATTGACGTGGACAAAGACCATCCCCTGGTGCAACATGAGCAACTCATGCCCGTCTTGCCCTTGGTGCGGGTGCGTACCTTTGAACAGGCAGTAGAAGTGGCGGTGGAAGTAGAGCACGGTTTCCAGCACACGGCGGTCATTCATTCCCGCGATGTAATGCGCATTACTCAGTTTGCCCGGGCCATTGGAACAACTATTTTCGTCGCCAACGCGCCCTCGTATGCCTGGGTCGGATTGGAGGGAGAGGGCTGGCTCTCGATGACCGTGTCCGGCCCTACAGGTGAAGGCATTACTTCGCCACGTTCCTTCGTCCGACAGCGGCATTTGGTCTATGCGGGAGGAATGTTGGGAATACGATGAAAGTACTGGTTCTGAACTGTGGAAGTTCGTCCATCAAATACCAACTCTTAGACATGACCACCGAACGGCCGTTGGCCAAAGGCCTTTTAGAACGGGTGGGTACGGAGAATGCACGGCTGACCCACGAGGTCAATGAGCACACCACTGTGCGCCTGCGTCGGGCTGTACCCAATCACGAAACGGGGTTGGACTGGGTTGTCGAAACCCTGCTGCATCCCGAACGTGGCCCCCTGCGTTCGCTGGAGGAAATTGACGCCGTGGGCCATCGGGTGGTGCACGCCGGGGAACGGTACACGGGTTCCGTGCTGGTGACCGAGGACGTCATTGATGCCCTGCGGGAATGCAGCGATTTGGCCCCGCTGCACAATCCCCCCAACCTGGCGGGCATTGAAGCCTGTCGGCGGCTGATGCCGGGAAAGCCGATGGTGTGCGTGTTCGACAACGCCATCCACCACACCTTGCCGCCGCGGGCCTATCTTTATGCCCTGCCGCGCGAGTTATGCAAAAAATACGGCATTCGCCGCTACGGATTCCACGGCATTGCCTTCCGCTCCGCGCTGGAGCAGACGGTTACCCTGCTGGGGAAGCCCCTGGAGGAAATGCGGGTGCTTACCCTCATGCTGGGCAGCGGGTGCACGGCCAATGCCATGAAGTACGGCCAATCGGTGGATGTGAGCACGGGCTTCACCCCGCTGGAGGGACTGGTACAGTCCACCCGCACCGGCGATTTGGACGCCGCCGCGGTGCTCTATTTGATGGAAAAAGAAGGCTTGGGGCCGAAGGAAATGACCGATTTGCTCAACCGGCGCAGCGGCCTCCTGGGCCTGTCAGAGGTGAGCAATGACCTGCGGGACATTGAGAAAGCGGCCGCGGGGGGCAATGAATGGGCCCAGCAGGCGTTGGAGGTGTTTGCCTATCGCTGTCGCAAGTACATCGGGGCCTACGCCGCCGCCATGGGCGGGCTGGAGGTGTTGGTTTTCGCCGGCGGGATTGGGCAAAACGCAGCGGAGATGCGGGCTCGGATTTGTGAGGATTTGGAGTTCTTAGGCCTGCGGTTGGACCCCGAACGCAATGCGGCCTGTGTGGGAGAATCGGGCTTCATCTCCGCTCCAGACAGCCCAGTGCCCATCCTGGTAGTGGTGGTCAACGAAGAACTGGTCATCGCTCGGGACACGGTGGCGGTGCTGCGTTTGGAATCAGGCACTTCAGGGCCGTCAAAATGACGGGGTTGAAGCCCCCTGAGTCCAGAATGATGGCGACTTGGAAAAGGACCTGTTGGGTCGGCCTTCTGGGGTTGTTTTCCCTCCCCGTTGGGGCAGAGGGCTTAATCATACCTCCAAATCCGCGTTACGCCGAGGTAGTGCGTTTCCTGCGCGCGGCTGGCCGCAGTCCATACATAATGGTAGGTTCCATAGGTCGCTCGGCGGAGGGACGGGCCATTCCGGCCGCCATCGTCCACGACCCCACGGTGCCCTGGGGCAGGACCTATCGCTGCTTGCTGCTGGCTCGTCAGCACGGGAACGAACCGGCGGGGACGGTGGCTCAGTTGTACTTGTTGCGCCTCGTGGCCGCGGGGCCGAACGAAGCCCTGCGGCAGCGGTTGCAACACTGGACTCTGCTCCTGGTGCCCCTGGTCAACCCCGACGGCGCTGAGCGCGACCAACGGCGCAATGCACGCAACGTAGACCTCAACCGCGACTGGACAACCCGCACCCAGTCGGAAACCAGGGCGGTCGAACGGTTCTTTTTGACTTGGCGGCCCCAGGTAGTCATTGACCAGCACGAGTTGCCCCCGCGCGACCGGCAGGGCTTGAACACCGTGGAGACGCCCAGCCTGGTTTCCTCCGCCAATCGCCGCCTGGCCATAGCCTGTAACAATGCCCAGTTTTTAGCCCTGCAACGCCTGCGGGAGTGGGGCTACCCCGTGCGGCCCAGTTACTTCAACGATGACCTTTCCGAAACCCTCTGCCATCGCCATTTCCTGTTCGACCACAGCGTGCCAGCCTTTCTGTTCGAGAGCGAGCGGGGGAACGGACGCACTCCCCTGCTGCGCCGCGTGGGAATGCACCTTATTGCCCTGTTCGCCGTGCTCGATTATTTCACCCCCTACCCTCGCCGCCGCACCCATCCACCCCAAGCCCAACCCGTGCTGAACCCAGTCGACTCGACACCTTCGCTGGCAACTCGTCTGGCCCGACGAGTGCGGCAAACTTCCCGTTTCGCCTTGGGTTCGACCCGGCGGCCACAGCGCGCCCCCGCACGCTTGCAGGTGTTGGGGATTCGGCCAGGAGAGGTGGTGTCGGGGCAGGTGCAGGTACAGGTTCGCATAACCGGAGTGTCCCGGATGGGCTACCTCATCCTTCGCCTGGATGGTAAATTTCGCGCCCTTTCTAACATCCCGCCCTACCGCTACATCTGGAACACCACCGAGGCCCCGCCCGGCCCCCACACCCTCCTCGTCGAAGCCTACGATGCGGACGAACAATTGGTGGCCAGGAAGGCGATAGAGGTGACCGTGGCCCCCAGGGCCGAAGGCCCAGAATAGTAAGGATGGCCGATGGTTGGGAGAACCAACTTGAGTACCTGTCCGCGGTCCTCATTCCGATTATCCCGAAGTGGTGAAAGTACCGTTTGAGATTTCAAATCTTTAGAACCAATGCCCCCCTCGGTTTGGATTGAAATCCACCGCGCCCATCTGGCCCACAACCTGCGGGCAGTGAGGGAATGGGTCGGTCCCGCAGTACGGGTAATGGCCGTAGTGAAGGCTAATGCCTATGGACACGGGGCCGTGCTGGCCGCCCGGACCTTTGTGGAAAACGGGGCGGCCGCGTTGGGGGTAACCCTGCTGGAAGAGGCATCTGAACTGCGCGCGGCTGGCCTGGAGGCTCCCCTGCTAATGTTCGCCTCGCCCCTGCCGGAACAGGCTGCGGAGGTAGTGCGTCTCCGCCTTACCGCCACCCTAACCCGCCGAGAGGTGGCCACGGCCCTCCACGCGGCGGCTCAGGCCCAAGGAACCCGCGTTAAAGTGCACGTCCTGGTGGACACAGGCCTGGGGCGCGAGGGCGTGCTTCCAGCGGGGGTGCCAGGGTTTCTGAAGTTTCTGGCGGGATTGGAGGGGCTGGAGGTAGAGGGCGTGTACACCCACTTTGCCACCGCTTTTGCTCCCC
>DTZQ01000657.1 GCA_012961305.1 Armatimonadota bacterium
GAAGCCTTCGATGACTTGATGCGTGCTTTGGTGGAGGAATACCGAGAGGCTTGCCGGGAGGCGGGGCTGGAGCCGGAAGCCGGGCTATTGGAGGAGGCCGACTGAAGCGGCCCTGCTTGGGCCGGCGCAGGCCAATTGCCTGACTCCGGCCTGATCAAGAATTCGATTTACCCATCTTCTTTCAAAGGCTGATAACCGAGGGGGAAACTGGGAGGGTTCCTCTTCCCAAACCTCAAACTCGCCAAGCGAGGGAAAGAGACCAGTTTCCACAGACCAGCGCTCAGAGAGGAACCAACCGCCTAAGTTCGGCCTAAGTTTCGCGCTGGTATCAGGCCTCCCTCCCGCAGGACATAGAGGGTTTCCTGAATTTCCTCATCCGAAAGGTCTTGGGCGGAGAGCCCCAAAACCCGGCGCACTTCCTGCGTCATCTCTTCCAGACTACTGGTCAAAGCCTGTTCCGGCGATTCCCCCTCCACTGTGCCCACGAGGTAGTAGGCCGGGACGAAAGACCAACCGTCGTAGAACAGGACTTCGTAGGTTCTTTGGGGTGAATCGGACATCAATTATTTTCCTTTACCTGGCCTTCGGGAAAGGGCTATCCGTTGTCTCCCTTCATACTCGCCTGACACCTGTTTCGTCAGTTTCGCTGAAGATTAACTAAACGACTCGAAGCGGACAATCATTCTCCGAAGCGGGTTCGTGACTCCGCCAGAGCCAGCGAAAGTTGCCGACACCCTTGGCGGTAAGGGGAGCCTATCTCCACCTGCTGACCTTCGGCCATTTGCACCACGGTGTCTAACAGTTGTTCCATTTCAGCGAGGGCAGTAGAGAGAGAAACGACGGAACCGTCCTCCGAAACAGGTTTCCCTGCTTTGGTGAAATATTCCAGAGTCTTTGCCGCGAGAATCGTAAACACGTCTACGGGATTAACAGCCATACCTGAATCTAAAGTTCGGCGAGTCCAGGTGACTGCATCCGTAAGAACTCGTTCCTTAAGTAGTGGCCAGTTGCGCTCGTTCCATTCGCTTGGTTGTTTGCGGCAGACGAAAATCGCATCGTAACGGATATTCCCCTTGCTGCTATGGAAGCCACTCTTGCCCTCTGACCGGATGATGGGAGTTGCGGAAATGTAAAATCCAGCCTCCCATAGGACTTGGGCTATGCTCTCCCAAGCCCACACTTTGTTGTGATGGAAGGTAAATACCAGCAACCCTTCATCCTTCAGGACCCGGTAACATTCCTGAAAAACCCGTTTCAGTCCTTCGCTGAAAAATTCTGCTGTCTTTCCTAACTTATCGTTTTTCACAATTTCATCAGGACGGTAGGAAAGTTCGGGTTCAAACCACGGATAGGCATCTTTCAGGGCCAAGCGGAGCCAAACGTAAAAGAAATCTGACAGTTCAGAGTACTGCACGTTGTCGAAATAAGGAGGGTCAGTAATGACCGCGTCCACTGACTTGGTGGGAAGGCAAGAGAGGTCTTCTGCTGTTTGGCAGCACAACAGGGCTGCCCGATCGGTCGAAAACATTTCTTCTGCGCAGTTTACCAAATACCCCTCAATCCGTTCCTCGCCTGTGTACTTGCTGAATCGTTTCCCTCGAATGTTCAACAGTCGCTCATAAGGGTTTTGACAGTATTGCTTTGCCCGTCGGACCTTCTCAAAGCATTTGACGAAAGTCCCACGTCCGAACTCAGTGCCCCAAACGTTGTTTTCGGCTGGGCGTTCGATGGGATGATAAGCATGTAGTCCAAAGAAAAGGGAAATCTTATGCCAGGCAATTTCGTACTTGCAGAACATATTGTTCGCGTCTAAGCAGTCGGAGAAAGCGATGAGCATCAGTTCACGGATGTTTGGTTCTGGCAGTTCCAAAATGGCTTCCAATAACAAGGACAGACAGAGCAATTGTCGTTCATTGAACATTTGCCAGAAATGAGTATAACCGTGATTAACCGGTCGAGGGTCGCTACGGCCTTTCAGAGGAATAGCCTGATAGGGAATGAGTAGTTCATCCCGCCGCTGTTCGAACTCTTTTTTCGCTCGCTCCCACCGGGCCCTGTCTTCAGCATCCACTCGCTTGAAAAAGCGCCCACAGGTTTCGCAATATCCCTCTAAACCGTGTAGTTCCAGGTCCAATCGCGCTCCCTTTCGCGCCACAGCATCTAAAAGCCGTTGTCGTTGACCGCAAGCAGGGCAGTGGAAAAACCCTCTTCCAGATACACCTTTCCGAGGGTCGAAAACTGTCCCGCACTCTCCACACCGTGTTTGGGGATCATAGGTAGGGGTCTCAACGATTTGCCAGCAATAAGGGCAGAAGGAAACATTTACCGAATCACGGCGGGAGAGTTCGTAATTAGGAAACAATAGGACTCTGGCACCGCACCCTTCACAGTCTGCAACCTTTACCCAGAAGAAATACATCACTTCTGCATCATGGCCCTGCGGGCAGCGGGTACGGTAGTACTGTTTAATAATCTGGCCCACGGTTCGCTCAAGATGCAGAAAGGCTTCATCCAACTCCGCCAGGTCCACCGGTTCAATCTCCTTCTTAGTCACGAACCAAGCCACCGGATTTATGTCTACACCGATGACTTTACAACCTAACCTTAAGGCTTCCACGATAGTCGTTCCCCCTCCCATGAACGGGTCCAGCACTATCTTCCCGCCCAAATCTACCCCGTCGCAGAACTTCCTCCACACATCTTCCTCGCGTTCCTCGTCCCCACTGAAGACACACAGGGTTATCATCCGAAACACACTGCCCAATCGCCGAGCCCACCATTTGTGTATCTGGTAGACAGGCTTTTTGGCATTGCCTTCGGCCATCGCCACGGGGTTGAGGTATTCTACTGGAAAGGCTCTCTCAATCAGTTTCATGACTCCCTCACGAATTGTGTTGCAAAAGATTCTCCCACATCTCATTGCCACTTTGCCCATAAAATTGCTCAAACTGCCCTTGAAGTTCTTCGATTTTGGACTCAAGAATCTCCGCCAATGACTGCCCTTGCGGGTCTCTGAAGGTTTCGCTCACCTCCGCTGCAATCGCATAAACCTCGTCAATACATGTGGGGTCGTCAGAGATGAACTCCCAAAACTCCCTGCCAGTAAGCCAGTCAATCCCTCCTTCCTGCTCAACATATTTGCGAACAATACTGCTCACTCGTTCCCTACTACCATAGCACATACCATAAAGGGCCACAGAGCCACGGTTGCGCCGTTGGGCCGACCGAAGCAGTTCAGAAATGCGCACAGCTAAGTCTTTGGGAATTGCGTTTGGTCCGCTTTTAACCTGAATATGATAGGGAATGTTTCCCTTGCGTTTCAAAACATCAGCTCCCTCGGCTGGATTGCCCTCTGTAAATACCCTTGCTACACTCTGCAAAGCCGTGCCGAAAGAACTCACTATGCCTCGTTCCAAACGTTGATGAATTAACCAAGTGACAATGGCCTTGGAATTGTTCAATCCTAACTCATAGGCCAAAAGGCGGATGAGAAAAGGATTGATGTCCAAATCCGTAATTTTCAACCGCCGGATGGTTTTCACCCGGTTATGAAGGAACTTCTCAAAAACTTCTCGGATTCGCTCCCGTTTTTCCATCGCCAGTGCCATACTTTTTCCTTTCTTAAGGTATTACCTTACCTAAACCCTGACTCTGGTAGTAATTATACCACAACTTCCCCTTCGGTGCAACTTCTTTCGGAGGGGTCGGTGCTGAACGGGTGGAGTGAAATAACGAACCAGCCTTCGCGGGGGAAGTGGGCAGCCCAGTTTTCAACCTCAAACTTCCCCTATCTCATCACGGCAGCAGGAGCAACTTTATGCCGGTCAGCAGGACGAAGGCCAAAACAATCCGCGAGAACAGGGTGGCGGAAACGCGGCGGTTCAGCCATATCCCCAACAGCACGCCCAGGGCCAAAGTGGGCAGGAGTGGCAGGTCCCGCCGCAGCAGCGGGAGGTCAATCAGTCCCAAACCCAAATACACGGGCATTTTGCTGCCGTTGATGAGGAAGTAAAGCAAGGTGGTCGTGCCGACGAAGGTGCGGTTGGGGAGTTTCTGGGGGAGCAGGAACATGGAGGTAATCACCCCGCCCACGTGGGCTAAAGTGGAACTCAACCCAGTCACCATCCCCGCTCCGAGGCCGTGCCAGTAGCGGGGTTGGTAGCCTTCGACCGCAGAGGGTAACCGCTCCCGCAGGATTTGCAGCCCGGCGAACAGACAGGCCAAGACCCCGATAATCCGCTTCAGGGCAAGGTCCGAAAGCATTCCCAGCAGCCGTCCCCCCAGCAGTATCCCCAACAGGGCGCCGGGCATAAGGGCGACGACGTTGCGGGTGTCCCAACGCCGCCAGTAGTAGCCCAACGACAGGATGTCCGTGGCCAACAGCAGGGGCAGCATCAGGGCCACTACCTCCTTCGGCGGCAGCACCAGGGTCAACAGCGGCGTTACTAACACTCCCGTCCCCCCGCCAAAACCGGCTTTGGACACGCCGATAAGTACCGCACTCAGGTGGAGAAGAGAAGTTTCCATCCAATTGCCCAATTTCCCCCGCACTCTGCGCCTCAACGGTAAATACACTTCAGGCCTGCGGGTGGATGAAACCCCGCTGACACAAGTACTCGGCCACTAAGAGGGCCCCTTTGGCCGCACCCATCTTGGTGTTGTGGGAGACGAGGAGGTACTTTACGCCGTTGGGGAGAGCGTCGTCCAAACGGATGCGGCCCACCGTAGTGGTTATTCCTCCCCCCGCGTCCCGGTCCAAGCGAGGCTGGGGGCGGAAGGGGTCGTCGTGCACAGCAATCATGCGCTCCGGGGCAGAAGGCAAGCCCAGGGCCACGAACTCCCCTCCGAACCCCTCAAAGGCCCGCTTCACTTCCTCCACCTCCGCTGCCCGGCCCAGGGAAGCAAATACTGCTTCCGTGTGGCCGTCCAACACGGGCACGCGAGTGCAAGTGCAACTGACCTTGAAGTCCGCGGGCACGATGCGGTCGCCCTCCAAGCGGCCCAGGATTTTCTGAGTTTCCGTTTGAACCTTTTCCTCCTCTTTGGGAATAAAGGGCAAGACGTTGTCCAGGATGTCCAGAGCCCGTACCCCCGGCGAGCGGCCAGCCCCGGATACTGCCTGGAGGGAGGTCATGACCACAAAGTTAAGGCCGAAGGCATCATAGAGCGGTTTGAGGGTCACGGCCAGGCCGGTGGTGGTACAGTTGGGAATGGGAGTAATGAAACCCTTCCAGCCCCGTCGCTGCTGCTGGACGCGCAGGAGGGCATCGTGGTCGGTGTTCACCGCGGGAATGAAAATGGGCACGTCCTCCTCGTAGCGGAAGGCCGAGGCGGTACTGATGACCGGCACCTGCCGCGCATATTGGGGTTCCAGTTCGCGGGCCGGGCCGGCGTCAATGGCAGTGAAAACTAAGTCCACTTTCGCCACCTCCAGTTCCTCTGCCAGTTCCACCCGGAAATCGCCGAACTTTTCGGGGAACGGCTCCTGACAGAACCACTGGAGGGCCCCCGTTTCGTCCCGCAAGGCTTCGCGATAGGGCTTGCCCGCCGTCCGCCGCGAGGCTGCCAAATAGGCGACTTCAAACCAGGGATGGGCCACCAGCGCGGCCAGAAATTGCTGCCCCGCCAGCCCCGTAGCTCCAACCACCGCCACTTTTAGTTTTTCCATTTTCCTTTCTCCTGCAGATGGTCTCCTCGTTAGGTGTTACCGAAGAATATGACCACATGCCTAAACCGCTGAGTTCCCAGAGAAGGCCGAGAAATTGCCTAAATTGCTCTCTGGGCCTCGGTGGTAAACTAATCCACTTGTTGCGGATGCCTTGAATAATATCACACTTCTGACAGGCTGTCAAGCGGGGAGGGCACTTTGAACTTCTGATTTTCCTTTTCGTCTATTATAGCCGTCAGCAATCAGCAACTCTTCCCCCCTTAGGGGGATGCTGAGGGCGGCCCTAACTATTCGGTTGGGGAAGGAGGAACCTCATGAAAAGTAAAATGTTTGGCTTAATCGGATTGGCCTGCTTGGCGGTTCTGTTTCTGGGCCTGACGGTGCGGGCGAACCAAGCGCTGCGGCGACAGAGCGAGTTGTGGGGGCGATTGTGGCGGGCGGTGCAGCCTTTGGTGCGGGTGGAGCCGCCGGTGCGCAACTTGCTGGCCGCCATTCCGGCCGACCTTCAGGGGGAGAAGTACGAGGCGGCGGCGGAGAAATTGGCCCGTTTGGAGAGGGAACTGAGCATCCTGTCTTGGGCCTTCCGGGGAGAAGAAGGGCCGAACTGGCTGACCGGCCCTGCTCCTTTGGAGTCTCCCCCTGGCTTACGGGCGGAAGGCCCTCGGCCGCCCGGGGGCAGGCAACGGGGGAGAAGGCTGACCCCTCCGCCGGAATGGGAACTACTTCCGCCTCCTCCTGCCGTGCCCCGGGCCGAGCGGGAGAGGGCGCGGCAAATGGCGCGGGAGGTGATGAGGGCCCTGCACCAGCGAGCCCAGCAGGGTTACGATGTGCGCCCGGCCAGGGAACGACTGGAGCAAGTTTGGCAACTGGTGCGGGAAGGGCGCTTCCAGGAGGCAGAGGAGGCCTTGCAGGAAGTCCGGAGGGCGTTAAAGGAGGCCCGACCCTTGACGGACGAGGAGGTCGCCCGAAGACCCCGCTTGGCGGAGCGGGGGGCAGCGGGGGGGGAGGAAGCCCCGCAACCTCCGAGGGCGGACGCAGCGCGGCGGGAGGCCGATTACGCCCGTCAACAGGCAGAAATGAGGGAACGTGCCCGGCAGGAGCGAATGGCACAGCGCCGGGCGGAAGGGAAGGCTACCCCCAAACGCCCTGTCAGACCTGCCCTTGGGGAACGGTGGGAGTTACCCCCCGGCCCACCACCGATGCTGCCCCGGGAGTTTGCCCGCTGGCCTCAACCGGAAACCCAGCGTCCCCCAGTTCGCGAACCACGCGCGGGAGAGGAGTGGGCCTCGCATCCGCCCGCGGAACCCAAAGTCCTGTCATTGAGCAACGGCCGGCTGGAATTGACCCTCGACCCCCAACAGGGCACACTTACTGTGAGCGACCGGGTGACCAAAACGACCTGGGAACAGGTGGTTGGCGAGAAGTACGAGTGGGAGGACTTCCGAAGGAACGAGGCGCGGGACAGCCTGGAGGGTCGTCTGTGGGCGGGTGTGCCCGGTCGGGTACACCTTCGCCTGGCCGCGGATGCACCTGAGGTAATCGTTTCCCTGCGGCTGGAGGACGTGCTTTCGGCGGAGGAGAACCATCATTTAGTGCTGGCCTATCCCCATCCCTTCCGCCCGACCGTGGGCACCCACTTAGCCCTGCCGCTGGCCGAGGGTGCCTTGTTTGCGGCTGGGGAAGAGGTTCCCCTACGGGAGTGGACGGAGATGGGGGAACTGACCGCCCCCTGGTTTGGGCTCAGCCGGGGCAGGGCCGGCTGTGTGACTGCTCTATTCGTGCCTGAGGGATGGAAAGCAGCCCTGCACTTCTACCGGCCAGAGGGAACTGATGTTCCCACTCTGGCCCCCGTTTGGCGCTGCAGTGAGGGGCCCTTGGAGGCGGAACTGAAGGTGGTGTACCACTTCACCTCCCGGGCCACTTACGCGGGATTGGCCCAGGCCTTTGCTGCCCTGGCGAACCGGCCCGGGTTTGAAAAGCGGCAGTAAGCATCTTTCAGTTCCTTAGTCAGGAAACCGAGTGATGATTGACTGCCGAATGCATTATTCTACCAAGGCCCAGTCGGTTTGGCAAGACCACAGGTCGCTGTGCCAGGTCGGGTGGAAGGAAGTGCAGTTCTGCAGCCAGGGCCAGGTGCCGGCGATTTTGCTCCACTGTATTTTGCCCCCGCCATCCGGGTCATTGAGGATAAAAGCAAAGCGAAACTTGTATCCCGTCTTCGGCTGCCCCAACTGGAGTTCGCGCCAGGGCAGGGCGAGTTCGTACACCGTTTGTTTCCGCTCCTCCCGGCGCACGACCGCCACAGGCACGTCCAGCGGCCCATAGCCGGGAAGCGGGGTCGTGGGGTAGTAAACCCGCCAGGGCATCCCCGGCGCCTCCAGGCGAACACACCGCGGCCCTTTGGGGGTGAGGCCCAGGATGTACTGATAGTCCACGTCCCAGAAGTTGCCCTTCCAGTACATAGGGTCAGAGGGCTGGCGAGGGTTGTAGGCCAGGTCCCACTCCGTCCGCTCCCGAAAGCCGAAGCCCAGTTGGAGACTGTCCCCGTCCCAGAGGAACCGATAATCATCCGGGCCGCCGGTGGCCTCCAATTGGTGCACGGGGTCCTCCACGACGGCGGCCACGTAGAAATTGGTTTCATCCCAAAGGGTGTACAGGGTGGCTGCCAAGTAAGGTTCCCCCTCCGCCGGGCGGAGACGGGCAGGGTCGCGCCGTAACTCGACATAGGCAGCCGGATCGTGGTACTGGATGGAGTCCACCTGTACGCCGATGGCGCCCTGCCAGTCGGATAAATCCCCATCCACGGTCACTGTGCCCCGCCGGGCAACGGCCACCGAGACCAACTGTCGTACCGTAACTTCTCCCTCCGGGCCGTGGAAGGTGGCGGTGAGGAGATAACGGTTGTCCGGGCGCGGACGGGCCCGGAGGACCCGAAAAGGCAAGGCCCGCGTTTCACCGGGGTAAAGGTGTAGTTTCCGCAGGGGTTCTTTTAGCCGCCAGCCGATAGGGCCCCGCACCCGCAGGTAACCAGCCACAGGACGGTTCAGGCGGTTCTGAACGAGCACGGTGAAGGGCGGGTTCTGGTCCACCGGCGCCAGGAGCGACTTGATGGCCAAGGCCACGGGTTCCACCCCGCTTACCCGTGCTCCCCGCAGGCGCCGCCCGAACTCCTTCGCCGGCAGGTAGGTGACCAGATACACCGGCTCCTCCGTCAAAGGGATGGTCAGCCCGCCGCCGCGCTCCACCGTTCCCGTGGGATTGCCCATGACGTTGTAGGCCTGAAGGTCCACGGCCGGCTGAATGGTCATCTGACCGGCGGCTCCATTGGCCGCCCAAACGATGGCCAACAGTTCGCCCGTGCGCTGGTCTGCCAGCAGAATGCCCCAGAGGGAGGTCAGTTCGGGGAACAGGTCGCGGACGAAGGTTTTGCCCTCCCAGAAGTGGGCCAGAATACTGTAGGCCACAGCCGCGGGTTTGGGCCAGTTGCCCCGGTTGAACAGACCCATCCCTCGGTAGGGCGGCTCGCGGCCCCCGATTTCGTGCCACATTACCGTCCGCACCCCCAGCCGGGCGGCGAGGGCGTGCTTGCGCACGAGGTAGTTGACGAACTGCTCCTGAGTCACCTGAGGGACGCTACAGCCCTCCTCCGTAATCCAATGCTCCTTCACTCCTGCCGCACGGCCGATTTGCACCCCGTAATCCGTGTACTTGAAGAACATGTGCTCCGGCGGACCGGATTTGTAGGGATGGTTACTGGCGGCGTCCAGGTATTTTTCCCCCGTGGCCAGGATGATGTCGTTGAGGAAACTGGCGCTGTGGCCGCAGATGATGGTACAATCGGGCTTCACCTGTTTGGCTGCCTGATAGGTGACCCGCAGCAAATCTCGAAACTGCTGGGCAGTGCCGTGCCAGGTCCAGCCCCGAATCCAGGGCTCGTTCCACACCTCCCAGGCCACAGCCTCCCTGCCCCACCGCTCCACGGCCCGACGCACCAGTTCCGCCCAGTTCTGGTAATCGCCCGGCGGGCCGTACATTTTGCGTACCCCTTCTGGCGGCTCGGACACGTCCCAAGGCGGGGCGTAGGCCAGCAGCGGCACCATCAGGATGTCCTTCTCCCGAAAGCGGCGAAACTCACCCTCCACCCATTTGTAGTCCCACACGCCCCGGCGGGGATTGAACCGAGCCAGGTGCGGATGCCGAGCCAGTTTCATGCCCAGCACGTACATCTTGTCTGGCCCATCGGCGTAGTGGGGATTGTTGGTGCCGAACAGGGAGCGGGGTTTTACCCCCGGATGGGGCCGGGGCACCACGCCCACATTGAACCGCTCCTTTACTTGCAGATTGTCTGCCGTTACCTCTACGTCCAGGTGATAGATGCCCCGCAGCGGAGGCTGAAAAGTAACTTTGGCTGCAACCTGGCCCTGGGCAGGGAGGTCGAGAATGCGGCGCGGGAGCAGGTGTACCGTCCGACCGTAGTAGTCACTTATCCGCCCCTGCCAAGTGGCGGACAATGATGGGCCCTCATTGCGGAAAGTCAAGGAAATGGAAAGGGGCTGGCCTAAAGCCTCCTCCTCGAAGAACATGTTCAGGGGCGAGGCGGTCTTCGCCTCTATCCGCAGAGGGGGAATCTCGGCGGAGAAGCCCATCCTTCCCGTCATTAGGCTCAGCCCTCCCCACCAGAGGAAGGACCGGAGTAGAAACCTCGAGGCCATTGGTTCGCTCCTTCTCTCTATCACCCTCTTCCCTGCGCCAGTAACTACTTCGCCGTCGGGTCTCAAAACCCTTCTGGGAAGGGGACGCGTAGTCCAGGCTTTCTTGGACAACGGTGCAGTAGGAACCAGGGACTTGACATCGCGTTGGGGATTAGGTACAATAGGAACTGGGAGGGCGAAGGTTATAGGAATGTGGTACGAACTTCGGATACGGGTGGCTGCGGAAGCGGTAGAAGCAGTGGGGGATAAACTGCGTCAGTTGCGCAGTCGGGGAGTAGTCATAGAGGGGAGGAAGGGGCACCGACTGGTACGCGGTTATTTCTTCGGCGAAACCTTGGCCGATTGGGCTGCGGAGGAAATGCGGACCTTTCTATTGGGCCTGCCTGCTTGGGGTTTGTCTGCGGGCCCCGGCCAAGTGCAATGCAGCCCGGTTAATGAACGGGATTGGAAGGAGGCCTGGAAAGCCCACTTCCAGCCGCGCCGCGTGGGGCGACGTTTCGTAATCGCCCCCCGGTGGGCGAAGGTAAACATCCAGCCCGAGGAAGTACTCATCGTCCTCGACCCCGGCCTGGCCTTTGGCACTGGGGAACACGAAACGACCCGGCTGTGCCTCACTTTGCTGGAAGACACCTTGCAGGGAGGTGAATTGGTCGCTGACGTCGGCACGGGGTCGGGCATTCTGGCCATTGCGGCTGCCAAAATGGGGGCTCGGCGGGTAGAGGCTACGGACGTGGACCCGGTGGCCGTGGAAATTGCCCGTGAAAATGCCGCGCGCAACGGAGTTGGCAAAGTAGTACGGGTGCGGGAAGAGGCGTTCTTAGGAGGGCTTACGGGCATTGAGGTACTGGTGGCCAACTTAAACACGGCCCTGGTCAAGCAGTTGCTTCCCCGCGTGCAAGCGGCAGTGGTGCCTGGTGGACGGGTGATTTTATCCGGCTTTGCGGCCGTCAACGAGTTGGAAATTGTAAAAGCCCTGCGGGGGGCAGGGATACGCTTGGATGAGGTGCGCCACGAAGGAGAATGGTGTGCCCTGCGGGGAACGGTGAAAATTGCTTTTCCCTGCCCAGATTGCCCAGACGACCGCACCCCGCGGGCGGGGGAAAGAAGGGAGGCCTCAGGCTTAGTAGCCTAACTTGACAAGGTTAACTTTAATACCGCCGGGCTTAAGTTCGTTTGGGGAGAGGAAATCAGCCTTCTGGCCCAGAGTTCAAACTCGGGGCTAC
>DTZQ01000658.1 GCA_012961305.1 Armatimonadota bacterium
CCTGCAACATACCGGTAATTGCGGTCTCACCCCGTAATTCTGAGGAGGACCGGGTGCGAGGATTGGAGGCAGGTTTTTTGGACTATGTGATTAAGCCCTTTAACACTCGGGGTTTGCAGCAAGTCCTCCATGCTTTTCATGCTCAGGAGGGTAAAACTTCCTAACCCCTTTGCAGTTCCTGATACCGGGCTTCCAGTAGAGCAGCAGCGCGCACTGACCCTAACCGGGCAAAATCGCCGCAGTTGGTTCGCACTCCTCGGTCATCTCCCTGCCAGCGCCAACGGAAATAATCTTCCAACAACTGCGCTTGCTGCTCCACTCCGTAGGCAGTTAGAGGCCGCTCAGGTTGCAAAATGTATTGATAGGCTGCCCGGCGTGACTGGGTTTGCAACCAGGCCCAGGCTTGTTCTTTCAGAGACCGCACTGCGTAAACCCAGCCTTGTTGTTGGCACTGCCACACGTGTACCGCTTCGTGCACCAGCAAGGCCTGGCTTTCCGGAGCCCGCCGGGTCGCGGGAAACTGTGTCCGTGGGTCAAAGTAAATGGCGTTCCCAAGGGCTCGGGTGCAGCCCCAGGCGAATAGCCCCCCCTCCCACAGGCGCAAACGGCGCAGGTCGAGGGCCGGGCCGAAGAACTCGGCCAATAGAGCCCTCTCCTCCGCCGTCAAGGCCAGTGGCCGTGCCCGTCGGGGAAACCAGTTAAGGACCGGTTGAAGGCTCACCATGACATTAGTTAGGGTTAGTTATTGGTTATTGGTTCCCTCCTTCGGCAGGGCCTTAATAGCCTCTTGCCGTAGACCATATATTATGCCGTACCCCAGATGGGGAAGGCGAAACCTATGGCCCAGTTACACGTTCCCCACCGCGAAGGGTTAAACCTATTTGGCCTTTTCGTGGAGGCTCTGTTACGGCGGCGGCTGAACGAAAGGGAGTGGGAGCCCCGGGGCCAAGCGCAGATTGTCCTTCGGGCCGGGGGAATGACGGTGACGCTCCGCTTAGCCGCTGGTGCCATTACCCTGCTCCCCGGCGCCGTGGAGCGACCTACGGTGAGCGTCTCCGGTGACCTGTCCACCTTCCTCCACCTCGGCTTGGGCCATTCGCCCTTCTGGCTGTTGTTGACTGGCCGATTGCGGGCACGGGGCAATCTGTTGGCCCTCTGGCCGCTGCGACGGCTGTTGGGGCCGCCTGTTTGTTTGAGGGAGAGAAAAGCAAATGAACCATGAGCAACTTATTTCTGCTTTGGCCGAAATAGTAGGACCTGAGCGAGTCCGCAGTGAGGGAGAAACCCTCGCCGCCTATGCGGACGATTTGACCGAGAACGAACCGCATCTCCCCCGGGCCGTGGTGAAACCGGTGAGCGTACCGGAAATCCAGGCCCTGGTGCGCCTGGCCCAGGCCAACTGTCTGCCTCTCACCCCGCGGGTAGCCAATACTAACGTAGGCGGGTTGGCCATTCCGGCTGAGGGAGGGATAGTGGTAGACTTACAAGACATGCGGCGGATTTGGGAGGTCAATTCCGAGGCCCTGTATGTCCTCTTGGAGCCGGGGGTAACCTTCGCCGATTTGAAGCAGCATTTGGAGGCCAACCATCCTGACCTTATCGCTGCTTATCCCCTTTCACCCCCTTACGCCTCCGTGCTGTGCAACTGCCTTTTGGACGGCCTGGCCAATCTTTCCTTCCGGCACGGTTCCACGGCGACGCTCATCAACGGTCTCGAGGTGGTCTTGCCTACGGGTGAAGTGGTGCGCACGGGCGCCGCGGCAGCGAGTGGGTGCTGGTTCAGCCGCGCGCCCCTGCCGGACTTGACGGGGCTGTTCGTCAGTTGGCAGGGGACGACCGGCATCGTGACCAAGATGGCGGTACAACTTTGGCCCCGACCAGCCTATCGGCGGCGGTTCTTTCTCCTGGCCCCTGACCTGGCCAGCGCTTTTCAATTCCAATGGGAGGCTGCCCGCACCGGCCTGTTTGACGATTTGGGCGGAACTTCCTGGCCTTTAGGCCGCCTGCTATTTGGTCTCACCAACGTTACGCAGCGTGACCCCCACGAGCCGGAGTTCTACCTCTATGGCGATTTCTCTGCTCTCACCGAGGACGAAATGAAGGCCAAACAGAAGGTTCTGGATGCCCTGCTCGCTGCGGCCCGGGCCGAGGGGACCAAATTCGAGGGGCCTTTAGACGTGGAACTGCTAATCCAGGTGGAACCTTCCCTGCGGCGGTTTGCCGAGTTCCCGCTGACTTTGGATTTCGTCCTTGACCATCCGGGAGGTGGTCTGACCTGGATGGGAACCTATGGCCCATTAGCCACCTGGCTGGCTGGGGCGGAGCGAGGACAGGAAATTCTGCTCCGGCGAGGGTTCCCTCCGATGTTTGTCACCCGGGTTATGCAGGGTGGACGTTACGCGGTACTGCGGTTCATCCTCCTGTTCGACAAACGCAACCCGGCTGAAATCCAGCGGGTGCGCCAGGTCAACCGCGAACTGCTGACCGGCTGCTTGGAACTGGGATTCGTGCCCTACAAACTTCCTGCCTGGGCGGCCCGCGAACTGCGGGAACGGTTTGATGCTGGTTTCGTGGGCCTGATGGACACGCTGAAGCGCACCCTTGACCCGCAGGGGATTATGAATCCTGGTCGGTGGTGGTGGTAAGGCCATGCGTTACTTGTTTCGCCTTTATCCTGCTCTCAGAGACCGAGTGTCCTGGACGCCCCTGGGACATTTTCCCACTCCCGTGCGCCGTTTAGCGGTCTTGGGCCAGCGGTTGGGTTGGGAGCAGTTGTGGGTCAAGGAGGAGGACCAAACGGGCGAGCGCTGTGGGGGAAACAAGGTACGACCTTTGGAGTTCCTGCTGCCGGCCGTGCACCAGCGGGGATACCGGCGGGTGTTGGTGATTGCGCCCTGGGGTTCGCATTATGCTTTGGCCGTTGCTGCCTACGCGCCCATCTTGGGCTTGGAGGTGACTGCCCTTTTGGGGCCCTGTCCTCTGACCCCTCACGTTCAGCGCAACCTTCTCCAGTTGCAGGTGTTCGGGGCACGTGTGGTACACTTGCCTACTTGGGCTTTCCTCCCCGCGGCTTTGCTCCGCGAGTTCCTTGGCTCACCTGCCAATCTTTCGGCTTCCCTTCCCGCCCTGTTGCCGCCGGGGGGCACTTCGCCGTTGGGCTGTCTGGGCTATGTGGAGGCAGCGTTGGAACTGGCAGCGCAGGTGGCAGCGGGCGAGTTGCCGGAACCGGAGGTAATCGTAGTTGCCCTGGGGACAGGGGGCACAATGGCTGGGCTGGAAGTAGGATGCCGCTTGGCTGGCCTTAAAGCGCGCATATTAGGAGTGGACGTAGTGGGCCGCTGGTTCGCCCGCCCCGAACGCATAAGCAACCTTTGTCGCCGCACGGTACACCTGCTACACTCCTTGGGAGCCGAAGTAGCGGAGGAAGGTTTTCCCGTGCGGGAGGTGTGGATAGAGCATGGTTTCTTAGGGACCGGTTATGGACATTCAACGCCGGAAGTAGAGGCGGCTCTCAAACTGGCGGCAGAAACTGAAGGGCTGTACCTGGAACCGACCTATACTGGCAAAGCCTTGGCCGCGCTCCTGCATGGGGGAGTCCGGTTCACCAGGCAACGGCGGGCGGTGTTGTTCTGGAACACCGCTCATAGAAATTTTGGCTGACAGACTTAACTTGACAAGGTTAAATTCGCCGCTTAGACCTGCCCAAGATTGAAATCTTGGGCTCCGGTTACCAAGTCGGCTCTAAACCGACGGAACCAAC
>DTZQ01000659.1 GCA_012961305.1 Armatimonadota bacterium
CAACCAACTTCAGTTGGTTTTAGTAAAGGGGCGAGAGGACTTTTAGACAAGCACCGTCTTAACGGGGCCGAAGCCCCTGACTCCAAAGGGCCTCTTCTCTCCCACCCCCCGGGGGCGCAGTTAGTAGGGTACTCAAATGTTCCCGCTCGGCCGGCGAGAGGGGTACTAAAGGCCGGCGGGGTGGTCCAACGGGACGGCCCAAGATTTCCAACGCCGCCCGCACCGCCGCTGGGAAGTTCACTCCCAAAATAGCCCGCACCAGGGGCAGCAGCCTTTCGTGAAGCCGCCGGGCTTCGTCGTAGCGTCCCCCTTGCACTGCTTCCCACAGGGCAACGCAAGTTTGAGGCCACACGGTCAGAATGGCAGCAATGGCTCCCTGTGCCCCCAGCACGAAGGAGGGAAATAGCAGGTCGTCGATGGCCGTGAGGATGGCCAGTCGGTCGCCTATTAGGCGCAGCATGTCCGCCAGTCCGTGCATATCCCCGCCGCTCTGCTTAATGCCCACCACCAGTGGTAGGTCCGCCAGACGCTGGGCCAGTTCCGGCCTCACCGTGGCCTTTTCCACGACGTTGTAAATGACGATGGGCAGACCTACGGTTTCCCCCAAATCACGGTAGAACCGGTAGAGCCCCTCCTCAGTAGGGACGTAGTAGTGGATAGGCGTAACCATTAGGGCATCCGCTCCCGCGGCCCGTGCTCGCTGCCCATAGGCGACGGCCTCGCGCGTGGAATCGGAAATAATTCCCGCCAGCACCGGCACCTGCCCGTTCACCTCCTCCACTACGACGCGCCAAACCCGCTCGCACTCTTCGGGCGTGAGCGTTGCCCCCTCGCCCGTGCTCCCCGTGGGCGCGAGGCCGTGCACCCCACAGCCGAGGAAGAACTGCACCTCTCGCCGGAGGGCAGCCTCGTCCACTTCTTCCTCCGCCGTGAAAGGGGTCACCATCGGCGGGATAATGCCCCGCAGTTTCCGGCGCAGTTCCTCAGCC
Source organism: Armatimonadota bacterium (assembly GCA_012961305.1). Taxonomy (GTDB): domain Bacteria; phylum Armatimonadota; class UBA10988; order UBA10988; family DTZQ01; genus DTZQ01. Next base: position 990 of record DTZQ01000659.1, read on the forward strand.
TCCACCGGTTCCTCCCTTCCCCTCCGCCTCTTCCAGCCTGCCGGCCAGCAAAGTCTGTAAGTTGATTTCCAAACCGGGAAACAAGCCCGGGCGAAAAACTTCCCCCGCCTCCACTCGTCCCCTCCCCACATACCCCTGGGGCGTTAGTTGGTACTCCTCTAGGCTCAAATCATCCGGATCCACCAACCAGTACCACTCCACCCCTGCCTCCCCGTAAACCTGATACTTGCGTATCCGGTCCCGACGGCGGGTGGTGGGCAAGAGTATCTCCACCACCAAATCCGGCGGGCCGTGAATCTCCCCTTCCTCCTCCGAATAGCGAGAGAGGTGTTCCCGCCGTAGAAAAACCAAATCGGGACTGTAAACCTTCCCCGGCCCTACCTCTACGTCAATCTCCGGCCAGACCTCTCCCAACCGATGACGAACTATGTGCCGGTCTAACACCCCCAACAGCCGCTTTAGCACCTGCTGATGCCGTCCATGCGGACGGGTCACGGGAATCACCTCCCCATCCTCGAACTCGTAGAAGGGTGGGCCCTCCGGCAGGGCGCGAAACTCCTCCCAGGTCATCCTCATCCGTTGCGGTTCCTCCGGTACAACTTCTGCCACTTTAGCCACGACGAACACCTCCTCTCTTCCTCCTCTTAAGTTTGCCGCCGGCGGGGGGATTCCTCCTTTCACCTTTTCACCTGCAACCACACGGTTCCCACCTCCCTCGCCGACAACGGCACGCGCAAGGAGTTTACCGGCAACCTCTGTTCCTTGCAATCACATTTTTGGCGGAAGGGCGGAGTAGTGCGGCCTTGGGGAGACCGCGCGGGCCGGTCAAAACTCTTGGAGGGTTGACAAAAGAGAAATAATTCGCTATAATTATGGTAACCAGGGTATCAGGGGGGATTGAATGGTATGGTTCCCGCCCTGGTAAAGTTAAACCCTCTCAGGGAGCGGTTTTCCCCGAGAGGGTCGGGTAAGGATGTGTCCTTCATTGACGTGGCAGAAGGACAAAAGTTCACTGCCCAGGGGAGAAGGAGGTTAAAATCATGGGTGCCCGTACCACTTCCAGGGGTTTCACCCTCATTGAACTGCTGGTGGTTATCGCGATTATTGCGATTCTGGCCGCCATCCTGTTCCCGGTGTTCGCCCAAGCGCGGGAAAAGGCCCGGACGGCTTCCTGTCAGTCTAACCTTAAACAGATTGGCACCGCCTTGGCCATGTATCGGCAGGACTACGATGGCTGGTTGGTGCCCTTGTGCGCTCCTTGGAGACTGCGGGGCAGAATCCCAGGTTGGTGTTGGACGACGCGTATCTTCCCCTATGTCCGGAACGAGGACTTGTTCAATTGTCCCAGTTTGCCGCTTACCGAGCGCATACGTGCTATTCGGAGGAGGCGCAATGGACCTGACCACATCTCCACCCGCTATGCCATGAACCCTGTGGGCTGGTCCTATATAAGAGGGCGTGCAGAGTCGCGCATTGAGGATGCGGCCGGCTGGATTTACGTGGCCTGTGAAGGTGACTTCTGGTACGGTGCCTGGGCCCGCGATGCCCACCGGTTGCCTTTGGAAGCCTACGTGGCGTATGGGTTGGGACATTCCAGATGGACACCCGCTCAGAAAGCAAACTTCTGGAAGAACCTGAACAAGCACAATGGGGGGTCTAATTTCCTGTACTTCGACGGCCATGTGAAGTATCATAGCGTTGTCCAGGCCCCGCGCCACAACCGAGGCCCGTTCCACCCCCGCTTGGACCGGTAAAAAATCCGTTTGTCTGAGGTGATGGTGGTGGAAATTGGGCCATTGGGCAACCGGCCCATTACTACGCCTTAGGAAAGGGATTGACCATGTCCGAAGGACTAAGAAAACCGGTAAGCCCGGTGGTGGCCGTGATAGTTATTATCGTGGTCATTGCCATTGTAGTGGGACTCTACTTCTGGCTCTCTCAGAAAAAGACCGTTGCAGGGGAAGAAGCAGAGCAGATGATGGAAGAAGAAATGTTGATGGAAGAGACGGAAGAGCCCGTGGAAGAGGAAGAATTCGTCGAGGAAGAATTATTAGAGGAAGCCGAGCCCCCGTATTGATGCTTCACCCATAGGCAACCTGCCACCTGGGCAATTGGGCCTGCCCAAGATTGAAATCTTGGGCTACCGTTACCAAGGTGAAACCGACTCAACCAACTTCAGTTGGTTTGGTAAAGGCAGCCCAGAGTTTGAACTCTGAGCCAGAAGGCTGGATTTCCTTTCCCCAAATGGACTTAAGCCCGGCAGTATTAAAGTTAACCTTGTTGAGGTCCTCAGCACTGGTGAGGATTGCCCAATTGCCTTAGGACTACCCGCCGGCCCTCCCGCGAGGAGTGGTAAGCCGCTTGGGCGAGGCGTACCGCGCTGCGGCCTTGCTCTGCGGTTATGAGGGGTTCGCGGTCGTGGGCCAGGCAATCCAGCAGGTGGTTCAGGGATTGTCCGATGGACCAGGGATGCAGGTGAGGTGGGCTTGCCACCGGAATAACCTCTGTGGCTGTGCCCCTGGTGTGCTGCAGATAGGGTTCCACATCGGCCAGATGTAGTGAACCCTCGGTGCCGTAGAGGTGCCGCCGCTCCTCCCAGGGATGGGCCAAAGCGGTGTAAGTCAACACGATGTTCGCCAGCACACCACCTTTGAACTCCAAGGTTAGGGCCGCGTTGTCATCGGCCTTATTGTCTGGCTCCACCACCAGCCGCCGCAGTACTGCGGTAACTGCCTCCACCTCCCCGAAGAAATGTTCCAGCAGGTAGAGGGCGTGTATTCCAGTGTCAATGGTGACTCCGCCCCCCGCTCGGTCCCAGGAGCCCTTCCAATGGGTTGGGTCGTTCATGCGACCGAACTCGTTGCCGATGATGTTGATGAGGGCCAGAAAGGGCCGGCCCAGCACCCCCGCCTCCAACATTTCTTTGGCCCGGCGCACCGCGGGGAAGAACAGTTGATTGTGGGACACAAACAGCCGCCGACCGGCCTTCTCCGCCGCCTCAATCATGGCCTCGCACTCCTCCACCGTGCGGGCCAGGGGCTTCTCGCTGATGACGTGCTTACCCGCAGCGAAGGCCTCCAAAGCCACCGGACAGTGGAGGTCATGGGGCAGGCACAAGTCCACCAGGTCAATCGCCGGGTCGGCCAGCAGTTCCCGGTAATCGGCCACGGCCCGTTGGAGACCGTACCGCTGGGCGAAGGCCTCCCGCACCTCCGCCTGGGGCTCCGCAATGGCCAAGGAAGCCACATGTTCGTTGGCCAGCAGGGCCTGTGCATGGGGATGGGCAATGCCCCCCGCGCCGATGAGGGCCACGTTTAGTTTCATCTCCCTTGCTCCCTTCCCAAAAGGCAAGTACTCCCCCGCCCTTCACCGCCGAGAACATCATCGGCGTCCTCTACGGGGAAGGAACAGGGACCCAAATAGTTACTCCCGAAGCAGTTCCCGATAAACCCGCAGGTTTCCCTCCACCATTGCCTCCGGGCTGAACTTCGTTTCCACTATTTCCCGCCCCCGCTCGCCCAGGGCCCGGGCCCGGTCGGGGTCGGCCAGCAGTTCACAGAGGGCCACTCCCAAGGCCACGCTGTCTCCCGGGGGCACCAAGAGGCCATTTTCGCCGTGTCGGACGGCCTCCGGGATGCCCCCCACATTGGTAGCCACCAGGGGCCGCCGGGCGGCCATGGCTTGCAGCAGGACCACTCCCAAGCCTTCCCTCAGGGCCGGATGGACAACTACGTCGAGGCCAGCCAGAAGGCGCGGAATGTCAGACCTGAACCCGGCAAAGATAACCTGCTCCGTCAGCCCCCACCGCTCAACCAAGGCCCGCAGCCGCGCCTCTTCCGGGCCCTGCCCACAGAACAGGAAATAGGTCTGGGGATATTGCTGCAACACCGCGGGAATGGCCAGCAGGAGGAACCGATGGCCTTTGCGGGGAATCAACTGAGCGATGACCCCCACCAGCCGGGCCTCGGCCGGCAGGCCGAATTCGGCGCGCAGTTCCGCCCGGCGGTCGGGCTGGTCGTAGGGCCTCGGGTCCACCGCACTGGGGACACAGACGACTTTTTCGGCCGGTATTCCTGCCGCCAGAAGCACGCGCCGAACGGCTTCAGAGATGGCCACAATTTTGTCGCATAGCGGACCGAAGCGCAGGCGGTTCAAAGGGTGTCGTCTGAGGGGATTGTCCACTCGCCGCGAAAGCACTACGGCCCTGGCCCCTCCCCTCCGCGCCCCCAAAGCCCCCCAGGTATCCGCTCCCCGACGGCTGTGTAGGTGCACAATATCAGGCTGTTCCGCCCGTACAGTGCGCCAGGTGTAGAGGGTGAGGCGCAGGTCCAAGTCCCCCCGGTAAGGCATCTCCTGCACCCGCAGCCCCACCTGCCGCGCCTGCTGAGCGATAGCGCTGCCCTGCGGGCAGAGGAGGAGGTTCTCGTGTCCTCGCTCCTGCAGTCCGCGCAGCAGGTAAAACACCTGCACCGGTCCCCCGTACCAATGCCGGCCACATTCCAAGTGCAGAACTTTTAGCGCCATCTCATTTCCAGTATAGCCTACCTAAGCGAACCTGTCAAAATTTCCTCCCCCTCCCCGCACGCGGGGAGGACAAGGGTGGGGTTAGTCCTCAC
>DTZQ01000660.1 GCA_012961305.1 Armatimonadota bacterium
ATTAGAGGTGTTAGGTGAAAAGGCAGTTTCCGAAGGACATGTGGACATTTTGGTGAAAGATGCTATCCCAATTGGCTGGGCAAGGAAGGTCATTGTGGAGGTCAAACTGCGCAGAGCGCAAGGAAATGACGTGGTACAACTGGCGGACTACATGGGTGAGTTTGGCGATGAGTGTATTGCTGGAGTGCTGATAGCCGAAAGTTTCTCCAGAGCCGTTGTAGCCGCAGCAGAAGGGCACGGCGTCAGGCTGGTGGGCTACAGGTTAGACCTTGATTGGTGCAGGCCAAGGACGTTTGATGAAATACGGCAAAGTCTTCAACTAAGAGCCGTGTGAGGTGAGCACAAATGAAATCATTGTTGGACACAACTCTAAGCCAAATTGCTGAGGCCGAAGGTTACCATGAGCGCGCCCCGGAATTTGGTGAGCGTGCATGGCGTGTTAAGGGGCGATTTGCTGATATTATTTACTGGGACTTAGGTAACGGTTGGTGCGACATCATTAAAGTTATTCCAAAGGAAGGATGTGAAAATTGGATTCATCAATTCTTCGATAGAGTCGAAGCAAGTAGGGACTTTTAGGCTTTGACGAGGATAACTTGCAGTACAACTTGTGAATACTCAGTTGAGTTCCTTTTGGTTATCGCCGAATTGATAATGATTCAGGAGAAAACGAACTATCCAGAGGGGAGGATGAACCTCAACCTCTTTCGCCTCTTCCGATGTGGAGCGGACATCTTCTCGGTGGTGAGCGCAGCCACATTTAGAGGAAGGTAAACAAACTGCTGGTGTATCACCCAACAGCCGGCAGGCGGTCTGGGGCACCATTCGAACTTAGCGTCGTTCCCTGCAATTTGCCAAAGTCAGATATAGTCCCTGTGCAGGGTGTGCTCCACGTCTCGAGGGTAAATAAGCACGCGGTAGGGAGATGAAAATAAACCCTGAACTGCAAGCCCTGGTGCAGGATTTGTTGGGCGAAGAAGCGGAGGACTTCTGGAACGCAGTGGGACAGCCTCCCAAAACGGTCATCCGGGTCAATACGCTTAAAACTACCCCCCTCGCCCTCCGGAAACGACTGGAACGGGCCGGGTTCGCGCTGACGGAACTGCCTTTGGCCATACCAGCCTTTCGGGTGGAAGAGGAACCCTTTCCCATCGGTAAGACCTTCGAGCATTTCGTCGGCCTGTTTTACGTGCAAAGTCTGGCCTCCCTGCTGCCGCCGCTGGCTCTCGCCCCCCAGCCCGCCGATTGGGTGCTGGACATTGCTGCCGCTCCCGGTTCCAAAGCCACGGAACTGGCTCAACTGATGGACAACCATGGGCTCTTGGTAGCCAACGACGTTTCGCCCTCGCGGATGCGGGCGTTGGTGCACAACGTAGAGCGGCTGGGCATAGTCAACACTGGTCTCATGCAGCAGGACGGCAATCGCTTGGGCCGCTGCTTCCGAGAGACCTTCGACCGGGCATTGGTGGATGTGCCTTGCTCGGCCTTAGGCACGCTCGGCAAGTCGCCGGAAGTGACCCAGCGGTGGATGTGGCGCCAGGCCACCCGCTTGGCCCAGGGACAGTATCAACTCCTCCTCAGCGCGGCCCACACCCTGCGGGTGGGTGGAACCTTAGTGTATTCCACTTGTACCTTGACCCCGCAGGAGAACGAAGGCGTAATTTCCTCCTTCCTGCGAAAGTACCCCTTCGAGGTGGCTTCCCTCCATTTTGCTTCCGTGCCCACACGACCGGGATTGACCCAGTTCGGTGGGGAGACTTTCGACGAGCGCGTAGCCCGAGCAGTACGGCTCTATCCCTTTGAGGCCGAAACGGAGGGCTTTTTCATCGCCAAACTGGTCAAAACGGATTCCCTGCCCCCAGTGCCCGCAGCGCGAACGCCGCGGGAGGTTTCCTGGCGGCCGTTGGAGGCAGACGATTCCCAGGTACACCCCCTCCTGACCGCTTTGGAGGAGCGTTATGGCCTGCCGTCCACGGTTTGGGAACCCTATTTATTTGGTCGGCGGAAGGACGAACTGTGGCTGCTCAGCCGGGGCTGGGCCGAGGGGCCGCGGGAGTTGATGGAACGGGTAGGCATGCGGGTGGCTCGCCGCTACCGCGAAAGGGCCTGGCGACTGACCACCGGCGGGGCCCAACTCCTGGCTCCGTTTATCACCCGCCAGGTAGTGGATTTGCGCTCCGGAGAGGAACTCCTCCAGTTCGTGGCCGGAGGAACGGTGGACGCACCTCCGGACCTGCGCGGTCCGGTAGTTGCTCGCTACGATGGTTTAATAGTCGGCAGCGGCGTAGTGACGCCCACGGGCCTAAAAGGACAGGTGCCCCGCAGCCGCCGCTTCGAGTTCTTCCCCCCCTCATAATTAGGCAACTGGGCAATCACCACCCCATTCCTACCCCGATACAGGCTATATCCTCCTTCCCCCGGCGGCGGGTGGTGGGGAGCCATTGGCCATTTTCAGCCGCCGACGCGATGTAGTTTCATCAGGTTGGTGGTGCCAGTCACGTTCATGGGCGCCCCGGCCAGAATGACCAAAACGTCGCCAGGCTGTACGGTGCCATCGGCCAACAGGCGGCGTTCCACCTCTACAATCATCTCGTCAATGCTGCCGACAGGCTCCATCAGGCGGGGGGTGACCCCCCAGTAGAGGCTCATGCGGCGGAGGACCCGCTCCTCTGAAGTGAAGGCGAAAATGGGGGTGAGGGGATGATATTTGGAGGTAAGGCGGGCGGTGAAGCCGGATTTGGTGAAGGCAATGATGGCCTTTGCTCCCAGTTCCAGAGCCGTTTCACAGGCTGCATTGCTGATGGCGCTGGGGAAGGGGGTCTCCGAGGGCAGGGGCAACCGCCGCACGGCTGCGGTATGGCGTAGGGTCTCCTCTGCCTCTACGATGATGTTGTGCATGGTCCTCACGGTTTCCAGCGGATAGCGGCCCGTGGCTGTCTCCGCAGAGAGCATCAAGGCGTCGGTGCCGTCGAACACCGCGTTGGCCACGTCCGAGGCCTCAGCCCGGGTGGGACGGGGGTTTTCGCGCATGGATTCGAGCATCTGGGTGGCGGTAATGACCAGCACGCCCCAGTCGTTGGCCCGGTGGATGATGCGCTTTTGCAGGGCCGGAACTTTCTCCAGCGGCATTTCTACCCCCAAATCGCCCCGGGCTACCATTACTCCCTCGGCCAGGGCCAGAATCTCCTCCAAACTATCAATGGCCTCGGGCTTCTCCAACTTGGCAATCACCGAGACCTCCTTCCCCACCGCCGCAATAAGTTCTTTGACCTCCTGCACGTCTTCCGGCCGACGGACGAAGGAAATGGCCACGTAGTCCACGTCGTGTTCCAGCCCGAACTTGAGGTCCTCTTTGTCCTTCTCCGTCACCGAAGGGGCACTAATGGCCACCCCCGGCAGGTTGATGCCCTTGTGACTGCCCAACAGGCCGTCGTTGAGGACCCGACAACGCACCTCAGTAGCGGTGACGGCCAACACTTGCAATTGAATTAGGCCATCGTCTAACAGGATAGCGTCGCCGGGCTGCACATCGTGGGGAAGGTTCGGGTAAGTCGTGGAAACCCTCTCTGCTGTGCCTTCGACCTCCTGGGTGGTGAGGGTCAATTCCGCCCCGGTGCGCAGACGAACGGCTCCGTTCTGCACGGTGCCAGTGCGGATTTTGGGCCCGGACAGGTCCTGTAAAATGGCCACCGGGCGGCCCAGTTCTGTGGCTGCCCGGCGCACCTCAGAGATTAACCAGGCCGCCTGTTCCCGCTCCTGGGGCGAATTGATGTAAGAGAAATTCAGCCGCGCCACATTCATTCCCGCCTTTAGCAAACCTCGAATTCGCTCCGGGGTTTGCGTCGCCGGCCCCAGGGTGCACACAATCTTTGTCCGTCGCATGTTTTTCCTCCCCTCAGAGGTTTATGGGCAATTAGGCAATCACCACACCCCCTTCCACCACGATACAGCCACCGCTGACCACCCCGATGCAGGCCCTACCCCCTTCCCGCGTGCGGCCTCTCCCCTTTCTTCCCCCCACGTGCGGCCTCTCCCCTTTCTTCCCCCCGC
>DTZQ01000661.1 GCA_012961305.1 Armatimonadota bacterium
AAATGGAAATAATAGCCGAAAAGACTACCGGAGGGCTGTTCGGAGTACTGGGACAGGTGAAAAGGGAAGTCACCGTGCGGGTGCGGGTGCGCGACAACCGGGGGCAAGAAGCGGTGGAACGGTTACAGACTTTATTGGACTTAATGAACGTGGATGCGGATGTCTCCCTGGTGGGTGAAAATGAGGAAGAGGTGCAGTTGAACATCAGCGGACCGGATTTAGGATTGGTTATTGGCAGTTTTGGCCAGACCCTTAATGCCCTCCAACTCCTGGTTAACATCATGATTAACCGCGGATGGAAAGAACGCCGGCGGGTGGTGGTAGATGCAGAGGGCTATCGGGAACGGCGGCGGCGCAGTCTGGAAAACCTGGCCCTGAGCAGTGCGCGCCGGGCTAAGGAGGAGAAACGGGAAGTTATCTTGGAGGACCTGCGCGCCGCTGAGCGACGTATTATCCACACCACCCTGCAGCATGACCCGGATGTCATTACTTTCAGTGAGGGCGAGGAGCCGCACCGGCGCTTGATTATTTCCCCCCGGCACTGAGCCACCCGCAGGTTAGGACCTGGGCATGGAGCAGTTCGCCAAAGAATATGATGTCATTGTAGTGGGCGCGGGACATGCGGGGGTTGAGGCAGGCTTGGCTGCTGCCCGCTTAGGGTGTGAAACCCTGGTTCTTACCCTCAATTTAGATACTATCGCCCAGATGCCTTGCAATTGCAGCATTGGTGGGCCCGGCAAGGGCCATTTGGTAAAGGAAATTGACGCCTTGGGCGGCCAGATGGCCCTGAGCATTGACCGTACCCGGACCCACGTTAAAATGCTCAATACCAGTAAGGGCCCCGCGGTGCAGGTGCTCCGCGCCCAGGCAGACAAAAAACTTTACAGCCTGGAAATGAAGCGGGTTCTGGAGGCTCAACCGGGTCTGGATTTGAAAATGGCCCTGGTTGAGGGGCTTCTGGTCGAGGATGACCAGGTGGCTGGAGTCTTCACCCAGAGCGGTTTGGTCTATCGGGGGCGGACAGTGGTAATTACCACCGGCACCTTTCTTAACGGTCTCATTCACATTGGCGAAGTCTCCTTTCCTGCCGGGCGGGCGGGGGAAATGCCGGCCCTGGCCCTTTCAGATTGTCTGCGCTCTTTGGGGTTCACCCTGGGACGCCTGAAAACCGGCACCGTGCCCCGGCTCAATCATCGCTCCCTGGACTACCGCCGGACTGAATGTATTCCCTCCGATGACCCGACCCTCAGGTTTTCCTTCCGAGAGGTAGAACTGGACGACGGCCCTCTGCTGCCCTGCCACAAAACCTACACCACAGAGGAAACCAAACGGCTCATTCTGGACAACCTCCATCGCTCTGCCCTGTACGGCGGACGCATTCGGGGGGTCGGCCCCCGTTATTGTCCCTCCATTGAAGACAAAATGGTGCGTTTTGGGGACAAGGAACAGCACCCGGTATTCCTGGAAAGGGAGGGGTGGGACACTTACGAAATCTACCTGCAAGGGATGTCCAACAGCCTGCCAGAAAGCCTACAATTGGCCATTGTGCGCAGCCTGCCCGGATGCGAACGAGCGGAAATGATGCGGCCTGGCTATGCCATTGAATACGATTTTGTTCCCCCCACGCAGTTGAAGCCCTCGCTGGAGACCAAACTCATTGGCGGCCTGTTTTTGGCCGGGCAAATTAACGGCACTTCCGGCTACGAGGAAGCCGCGGCCCAAGGACTCATCGCCGGCATCAATGCGGCTCGCTACGTAGCAGGCCAGGAACCTATTGTGCTGCGCCGGGACCAGGCCTATATCGGGGTGCTGATTGACGATTTGGTCACCAAGGGGGTGGACGAACCCTATCGCATTCTCACCTCGCGGGCGGAATATCGGTTGCTGCTGCGGGCCAATAACGCCGACTTGCGGCTCGTTCCCCTGGGACACCAAATCGGACTGGTCAGGGCAGGGGAATATGAGCGCGTGCGCCAGTTGCAGAAGCAAATTGACCAAGTCCTCTCTTACCTGCGCCAAACCCCAGCCCGGGGCCTGAACAGTTCTGACCGGTCCCTGGCCGAAGTCCTCCGGCGACCAGGAGTGAAGTTGGCAGATGTACTGGGAAATGGCCAGCCTTCCCTCCCACCAGCCGTGGTGGAGGAAGTGGAATATCTAATCAAGTACGAGGGCTACATCCGGCGGGAGGTGGCCCACCTAAAAAAGATGGCCGAATTGGAACGCCTCCCCCTCCCGCCGGAGTTCGACTATGCCAGCGTGCGGGGATTGAGCCGGGAAACGCGAGAGAAACTCTCCCGCCTTCGCCCTCTGACCCTCGGCCAAGCCCGGCGGATTCCAGGAATTCGTCCCTCAGACCTTTCGCTGCTGGCAGTAGCCCTCAAGCGTCACGCCGGTAATTGTTGATGGTTGGGCGGTCTCCCTGTTGAGGGTGCATCGTGCAACTGCCCAGTTGCCAAGTTCCCGGTTGCCTAATTTTCCAGTTGCTCGGCGGTTAGCAACACCGTAGAGGGAGACTGCTCAAGGTCGGGATGGCTCAAAAATTGGTGATACCTCCTCAGGCATGGGAAGAACCATCGCCGTCGTCAATCAGAAGGGTGGGGTTGGCAAAACGACCACGGTCCTCAGTTTGGCGGCCTTCATCGCTGAGTGGGGATACCGGGTTTTGGTCGTGGATTTGGACTCCCAGGGCAATGCCACCAGTGGCTTGGGGGTAAACCGCCGCCAGTTAAAGCGTTGCATCTACGACGCCTTGGTGGGGGCGTGTCCCCTAACGGAGGTTATTGTCTCCACCTCCGACTCCGGCCTGGACCTGGCTCCCTCCACCCTCGACCTGGCCGGTTTGGAAATTGAGTTGGCCCGCCTGTCCGATGTGAGCACGGGTTTCCGCGAAACCCGCCTGCGGGAGGCCTTGGTTCCAGTTAAGGACCAGTACGATTGTCTGTTCGTGGACTCGCCTCCCTCTTTGGGCCTGCTCACCCTCAATGCTTTGGCGGCGGCGGAGGGGGTCATTATTCCTGTGCAAAGCGAATATTATGCCCTGGAAGGGCTCAGTCAACTCCTGAACACTATCACCCTCGTCCAGCGCCGGTTAAATCCCCGGCTGCGGATAGAGGGAGCGATAATTACCTTGTACGATGCGCGAACCAATCTTTCCCGGCAGGTAGCAGAGGAGGTGCGCCAGTTCTTCGGCCCCAAAGCCTTTAACACCATTGTACCGCGCAATGTGCGCTTGGGGGAGGCCCCCAGTTACGGGGAACCCATTAACCGCTATGCGGCCAACTCGGCGGGCGGACGGGCTTATCGGGCCCTGGCGGAGGAGTTGCTGGCCCGCATTGACCTGCCCCCGCGAAAGGAGGATTCCTCATGCCCAAGCGGACCGGCTTAGGACGCGGCCTTGAGGCCCTCATTCCCGAGGCCCAGGAAATTGCCGAAGGCACGCCAGTGCAGGTGTCGCTGGCCGAAATTCGGCCCAATCCGTACCAACCCCGGCGGCTTTTAGACCCCCAGAAACTGCGGGAATTGGCCGCCTCCCTGGCGGAGCATGGCCTGGTCCAACCGGTGGTGGTACGCCCCACGGAGTCGGGCTATGAACTCATCGCCGGCGAGCGCCGCTGGCGGGCGGCCCAGCAGGCCGGCTTGGAAACCATTCCCGCCGTGGTGCGGCAATGCTCTGACCGGGAGATGCTGGAAATCTCCCTCACCGAAAACTTGCAACGGGAGGACCTCAATGCCATCGAAGCCGCCGAGGCCTATCGCCTCGTTCTGGAAAAGTTTAACCTCACCCAAGAAGAACTGGCCCGCCGCTTGGGGAAGAGCCGAACCGCCGTGGCCAACACCCTGCGGCTGCTTAATTTGGAGGAGGAAATCCGGGAAGCCATCGCTGAAGGGCGGATTTCCGAAGGACACGGACGGGCCCTGTTGGGCATCAGCGACCCCCAGCGCCGGCGGGAGGCCTTTCAGCGCATCGAGGCCGAGGGCCTCACCGTGCGCGAAGTGGAGCGGTTAGCCCAGGAGTCCACTGCCCAGGCCCCTCCGCGGCCTCGCCCGCGACGGAAAAAGCCCTCGGACCCGCACTTGCAGGCGGTGGAGGAGGCCTTAATGCGGGCCTTGGCAACTAAAGTAACCATCACTCCCCGGGGACGCGGGGGCACTATTACCATCCACTACTATTCGGACGAGGAACTCGACCGCCTGCAGGAGACCATTGTAGGCCGAGCCGGAGTTGGACGGGGGGAGAGAGGTCTATCATGAACCAAACTTTAATCTTAATTGGGACTTTGCTGGAAACGTATCGGACGTCAATCATCCTCGGCCTGACAGGGGCGGTGTTGTTACTGACGCTCTGGAATTTAGGCTTAAGCCTGCGACTCCGTCGTCTGCAGCAGCATTACTATGAACTGGCCGCTGGGGTAGAGAGTGGGAACTTAGAGCAACTGCTGCACCGCCATCTGGAACGCATTCAGCGGGCCGAAGCCACGGTGGCCAAATTGACCCAGCAGGTTCAGGCCCTTCAGGAGCAGGGACAACGCTGCCTACAACACGTGGGCTTGGTGCGCTACAATGCCTTCGAGGACATCGGGGGGGAACTTAGTTTCGCGGTGGCCCTGCTGGATGCCCAGGCCAACGGAGTGGTGCTGAACGGAATATTGGGCCGCGAAACCACCCGCATTTACGCCAAGCCGATAAGCCAGGGCAGGTCTCCCATTTCGCTCTCCGAAGAAGAGCAACGGGCTATCCTCCTGGCCCGGGGTTCCGCTGCCCCTTAGAAAAGGGGCCAGTGGGTAGCCTTCCTGCTCCCCGAGCCGGACTGGGAACGGCAAGCGCCAAGTCCTTTCTTCGCCACTGGCGCGGGGGAAGGCCTCATTGGCCTATCCTTCTGACGGTGCTACGTCCGGCCGTTGGTCATGGGCTTCGGCTAAATGGTGGTGCCAAATGGTTACTTGCCAAAAGGCCCGTTTCATGGTATAATTTTCAACTGGTAGGAGCAGAGAAACCAAGTTGCTTCCTGGAGAGGAGAGAGGAAGTTGGCCCATACACGTTCGGCTAAAAAGCGACTTCGCCAAGCAGAAAAAAGGCGTTTGCGGAACCGGGCGACCAAATCAGCCCTTAAAACGCTGATTCGGCGGCTGCGCGAGGCCATTGCCGCTGGCGAGGCAGAACAAGCCTGGACCGCGCTAAAACGAGTGGAAAGTGCCCTGGATAAGGCCGCTAAGCGAGGTATCCTCCATCGCAACACTGCGGCGCGCAAGAAATCTCGCTTAAAGCGGCACTACCTCACGGCCTTCGCCTCTACGAAGGGAGAGGTAAACAGCGTTACCGAGTGAATCGCCTCTCCCTCATTTTCCTTTTACGCTCCCGTCTTTCTTGCCGTTGCCAAGTGCGCCACTGTTCCCAGAAGGCCTTTTGCAAGCGCCGGGCTTGATGCCAATCCGCAGCCGTAACCGGTCGGGGACTGTAACGCACGCGCAGGAAAAGTTGGGTCAAGGCTAACAGGTCCTCCCACCAGGAGGGAGGGACCGGCCGAAACTGGCCCGCCAGGGTGGCTACATATTCTTGAGGAGTTTGTGCCGGCCGCCGGGGATAGCCCTGACGGGACAACTGGTGGGTGAGTTGCAAATAGAGCCATACCACTCGTCCTCGATAGTCGTGGGGTAAAGGACGGCGGTAGGAGAGGGTGGGTCGATGGACGAGGCGCATTAGGTTCATTCCAAACCAGCCTAAGAGCAAAAGCAAAGTTCCCAAGAACAGGACCTGCTTAGTTCGCACCCTGAACAGAGGAGTCCGGCCGGAAAACAGAGCAATGAGCGGGCCCATAAAACCAACTTGTTCCGCTTGGGGGTCAAAAGGTATCCACCCGTAGCCGGGAAAATACAATTCGGCCCACGCGTGGGCATCTTTCTGAGTCACTACGTACCCCCTCTGTTCTGGGTCATACCGACCGGGGATGAATCCAGTTGCTACCCGCGCCGGAATCCCCACGCTGCGGGCCATTAGGGCCATGGCCGTGGCGAACATATCGCATACCCCCCGTCGGCTGCGGAAGAGGAAATGAGTCGCGGCATCTACTCCCGGAGGAATCCGCTCTACTTCCTGATAGATGTAGTTCTCCTCTAAGTACCGCTTAATAGCCACAGCCCGGTCATAGGGCGTGGACAGGCCTGCTGTTATCCGGCGGGCCAACTGCTGTACCTGTTCCGTGCCCAGGGGTAAGTCCAGATAAATTTCCCCCAGCCGCGGCGGGTAGTTGGTGGAGGCGGAGCGCAGTTGCTCGGGCGTGTAGGCGGGCACGGCAGAGATTACCGTGTATTCCTCATCCTTGGGCAGCATCATATTGCTCTGCACACAGCCAAAAGAATCGGCCCGCAAACGACCATAGTCCAGTTGGCTTACTTCAATGGGGTCTGCGGCCGCGAATAGGACGCTGGGCATAACCATTTCCATGTGAAAGGTCTGTTTCACCAGGGGACGCGGGGCCACCTTTTTCAATCGTTGCTGATAGGCCTGAAAGACAAATTTGCCGGATTTCTTTCCCCTCGGCTTCACCGGCCAAACGCGGTAATATTTCCTCCGCCAAGCCCGACCGGTGTACTCATCGTACACCGTGGCCCGCCACAGCAGGGGTCGGTCGCATTTTACCGTCATGACGGGCAGAGCACTCAGGTAAACGGGTCCTGCTCCCAAGCGGAATTCCGGGAGGAACCCACTGTAATTGAGGTATTGCACGTACCAGTCTATCCGCGCCATACGAGCCAAAGCGAAGTTGAAAATGCGCGGCGAAACCAGGGGCAATGCCCGAGAGAGGATTCCTCCCCCTATTCCCGCCATTACCAGCATCACTACCGCCAGGATGAACTGGTCTAAGGTCAAACGCCGAAGCCGTTTCCCCTTGGACCATTCCTGCCCTTTGGCCGGTGGGGCGGGCAGCCTCCCCCCCGTGTGCTGCAGCAGGGTAACGTAGCCCAATAGGAACAGGTTGCCCAGCAGGAACACCAAGAAGGCCACCATCAAGCCCGGGTTGATGTTGACCGTTCCCATCAGCCCAAAGACCGTCACCCCGAACACCGAACAGAAGAGCAAAAAGCCCTCGCTGACCAAAGTAAAGGCAAAAAGGAGTTGCAGCCAGACGAACAGCACCCCGATGACCAATTCATGGGTCAGCCGCGCATCCGCGGGAAACAGATAAGTAAAGGGAACCACGTCTGCCAAGCCTGGCAGGATGAAAAATACCACCCCTAAAGCCCGCAGGAGAATGGAGGGATACAAAATCCGCGTCCATACCTGGCCAAATCCCTCGACCTCCACCCGGCGGCGCAGGATTAAACTGACGATGAAAGCTACCGTGTTGAGGGCGAAAACCGTCAGGGCAAAGGGAATATGCCCCAAGGTCATGGTGACCGCCGACATCCAGGCCGTGCTCGCCACCCAAGCGGCTATGTAGGCCGGCAGGTACGGCTGGACTATCATTTGCATCAGGCCTGAGTTAAGCGCGAACATGACGCTCACTCCATTCCCGCCCGTAGCGCAAATCATCGCCCTGGCAGAGGCGATAAACGGCCACACCCAACCCGTGGAGTGCGGCCAACATCGCCGCCGTTGCTTTCTTCCACGCTTCTTGGGAACCCAACCGCGCCCGACCCTGCTCCCGAGCGGAGGTTTCTGGAGCAATGAACGTCACTGGGTCCAGGAAGAAATAGGCCACGTTGAGGTGCTGGGCCCGCAGGGCCGACACTGCCTCCACTATCTCCTCGCTGAGCAGGGGACTGAAGAGGGCCACGGTCGTTCCTCGCCCAAACTCTCGCTCGTACTCTCGCACCGCTTCTGCCAAGGACACCTCTCCGTCGTCCTGCACCAGGGCCAAAGCCTCCAAAATGCGGGCAAACTGCTGCATCCCGCTGGCCAGGGGTATTTCTAAGGGCTCCTCGCCGCAAGCGAACAGGCCCACCGCATTGCCTCGCTGCAGTTCGTAGCGAGCCAGGGAAGCCGCCAAGCGCACCGCATACTCCAAAGTAGCCTCTGGTCCCCGCCCCACGTGTATTCCCGCCCGCACATCTAACACCAGAGCCAAATGGGTGGAGAAACTCTGCTCAAACTCAATCACCGAAAACTTGCCGATGCGGGCCGTAGTCCTCCAATGGATGCGACGCAAATCGTCCCCCGGCTGATACTCGCGGGTGCTGTAAAAGTCTATGCCGTCGGGGGAGGCAGAAGCCCGCGGCTGGGTGGCGAAACCCAGCACTCTACCCCCGGCAAAAGGGTCGTTCATTAAAGCCACCGTACGCGGGTAGACCAGTATTTCCGAGGTGCCTGCCAGGCCGTAGTAGGCCCGGAAAAGGTCAAAGGCATCAATGGCCGTAGCCTGAGCCGGCCCCAAGCGGTGCAACCCGCGCAGGCGAGCCCGCACGCGATAGCGATGCTCAAATCGTTCTCCCCACAGGAGGACGGGAATGATGCACACCGGCGAAGTGTCCTCTGTGACCTCCAACCACTCAGGTAGGTGGTCTTCTACTTTTAGCAGGAATTTGGGCAGCCAGGAGCGGTTGCTCAGGATAAGGCTTATCTCCACCTCTTGCCCCTCGGTGAGCCGGTCTGGAACCCGCCGCTCACAAGTTACCCCTCGCAAGGACCAACTGGCGAAAGCATAAGACACCACTGGGAGCACCACCAACACGCTGCACATGAAGAACAACTGGTTCAAGCGGAAAAAGGTTGCGACGATAAAGAGGAACGCCGCGCCCAGCAGTAAGGTCAGTAATTTCGGCGTGCGGCTAAACATGGGCGGACTCCTGAATCGGCGAGGGCAAATCGGTAGGCACTTCCACCCGCTCCAGAATTTCCCCAATCACCTCGGCAGCACGACGGCCTCGCACCCCAGCCTCCGGCTTGAGAATCAACCGATGGGCCAGCACGGGCACAGCCAATCGTTTTATGTCATCCGGCAATACATAATCCCGCCCGGCCATGGCCGCCTGGGCCTGCGCGGTGCGCATCAATCCCAACGAACCGCGGGGACTGGCTCCCAGAAGCAGGTCATCATGGCTCCGCGTGGCCTCCACCAGGCGGACGATGTAGTCCTTCAGCGAATCGTCCAAGTACACCTCCCGTATTTCCCGCTGCAAGGCCACTACTTCCTCCGCCGAAAGCACCGGCTCTACTTTGTACAGCGGATGCTCCCTGATTTGGCGGTTGAGGATGACAATTTCTTCATCCCGCCGTGGATACCCTACTTCCAACCGGAGCAGAAAACGGTCCAGTTGGGCCTCGGACAGTGGATAGGTGCCATGATATTCAATGGGGTTTTCGGTCGCAATTACGAAGAAAGGCCGGGGCAGAGGATAGGACACCCCATCCACCGTTACCTGCCCTTCCTCCATGCATTCCAGCAAACTGGCCTGCGCTTTCGGCGTAGCCCGGTTGATTTCGTCGGCCAGAATGATGTTGCCAAATATCGGCCCCGGCCGAAACTCGAACTCCGCCGTTTTCTGGTTGAAAATAGACCCGCCCGTGATGTCTGCCGGCAACAGGTCGGGGGTGAACTGAATGCGACTGAAGCGACATCCCAATGCCCGAGCCAGCGACCGAGCCAACATGGTTTTGCCTACGCCGGGGATGTCCTCCACCAATACGTGGCCCCCACAGAGCAACCCGATGAAGGCCAACTCCACTGTGGCTCGCTTGCCGACAATGACCTTTTCCACCTCCATTACGACCCGCCGGGTTTGTCCCGCAAATTTTCGCAGGTCCATAGCCCTCTCCTTCGGATGAATACGGCCCTGAAGGGCCTGACTCCAAAGTTGGCAAAGTTCACCTAAGTATGGCTTTTCCCCCTCGTTTCTCACCCGAAGGATTATGTCCCTCGGCAGGTCTGGATGGTTAGGAAAAGGTTCCGACCATTATATACCCAAACCCAACCAATTTCACACTTGACTGAAAACGCATTCTATAGTATAACCCCAAAAGCCATTGAGGGCAAGTGGGGTATCACTCTGAAAACGACCGGGGAGAGCAGAGGGCATAAATTCAGGGGAAGGTTACCATTGCTGGCAGGTGAGGCTCTGAACTGGTTTGGGGCTTCACGAGCCTCTTCAGCGGAACGAACGTACCTGCACAGTCCTCCCATTGGTGCGGAAAGTAAGGGCCCCTCTTTCGCTCGTGTGATAGAGACGGGCCCCGCTGCGGTGCAGGCGTTGGATGACTTCCGAGTTGGGGGAACCGTCCGGCCCGCCCGAACGGCCGGAGATTACTGCGTACTGGGGGCGCACCGCCTGCAGGAAGAGTTTCGAAGTCGAACTTCCGCTTCCGTGATGGGCCACTTTCAACACCGTGCTGACCAGGTTTCCCCCCTTCCGCAACAACTGCTCCTCTCCCTCCGTTCCCAAATCCCCGGTGAGCAGGAAACTCACTCGCCCGTAAACCAATTTGAGCACCACTGAGTTGTTGTTGTCGTCATCTTTTGTACCCTGCAAACGCGGAGTGTCGGGCCAGAGGACGTAAAGACACACCCCCCGGCCCAAGTTGAGCCGCTGGCCCCGCTGGGCCCGCCGGACGGTGAGGCCCCGTTCCTCTATCGTCTCCCGTAGCCGTTCGTAAGCCCGAGTGGACGCTGGCAACTGAGGTTCCAGGACAAAACCCACCGGCAGCGAACGAAGTACCGTCGGCAAGCCGCCAATGTGGTCGGCATCGGGATGGGTCGCCACCACGCAGTCCAACCGCCGCACGCCGCGTATCAGCAGGGCTGGCAGGACCACCCGCTCGCCGCTGTCGTACACCTGGCCATTTTCCTCCCGCCAAGGGCCAGCGTCAATGAGCACCGTGCGCCCTGAAGGGGCCTGAATGAGAATGGCATCCCCATGTCCTACGTCCAGGAAGGTGACCGTCAGGGTGGCATTCACCGCCCGGTAGGCGAACCAACTCACCAGGGCCGTGAGCACTACCAGCCCTCCCACCACCAGCCGCTCGCGGGTCAGGCCAGCCCGCACGGTGGGGAGGTTCAACGCCATGAGCGCAGCCAATACCCCGTAGTACAGCACTACCCCCGCCAAATTGGCCCCCGGCACAAGGACGTAACTGTGGGGCAGCGCGGCGAAAAAGGCCGTCATTTGGGTAAGCAGCCACACTCCCTGCGCGTTGAGCAGGTTCAACCCGTAGGCCAAAGGGCCAACCACCAGGCCCAAGCCGCTGGCCAGCAGCCCAGAAACCACCAGCAGGCCGGCCAGGGGCACTACGGGAACGTTGGCCAGAAAGCCGACCAGCGAAACGCGGTGAAAATGGTAAGCCAGCAGCGGAACCACCGCCAACTGGGCAGACACGGTGGCGGAGACGGTGAGGGCCAGCCAGGGGGGCCAAGGCTGCAGCCAACGCGTCCGATAGAGCGGCAGGGCCAGTATCACCAAACCCAAAGTGGCTGCGAAGGAGAGTTGAAAACCGGGGTCGAACAGTTGCAGCGGGTTGAATAGCAGAATCAGCAGGGCAGCCAGGGCTAAGGCGTTCAACAAATCGTAATCCCGCTCCCACAGCAGCGCGGCCAGCACCAGCAGGCCCATGATGGCTGCGCGCACGATGGACGGCTCCGCGCCCGTTATCCAGGTGTAGCCCAAAACGAGGGGCAGTCCCAAGCCGATGGAGAGACCCCGGGGCCAGCGCAATCCCCGTGCCAGCAGGAACAGAGCCCCAATCAGTAGGGAAACCTGGGTGCCAGAGGCCACCAGCACGTGAATCACCCCCGCCCGGCGAAACACTTCCTCAATGGTTTCCGCCACCGGAGCCGCGTACATGCCGTACACAATGCTGTTCAGCAAATCGGCCTTAAGTTGGGGGAAAGGCGGAGGCATGTGGCAGGCTACTGACCGGGTCAAGGCCCGGCGGGCGGCAATGGCCCAACTCCAGGGAGGTCGCACCGTGCCCCGTCCCAAACGGCGCAGGGCCGAAGCATTCTCCACGAACATCGCGGCGTAAATGCCCTGGCGGGCTAAGAACTCGCGGTAGGAAAACTGGCCGGGGTTGGAGGCCTCCCGAGGACGTTCTAAAGTGCCAAAGACGCAGATGCGCTCCCCGAAGTCCACCCGCAGGGGCACCGGAAGGACTAAGTACACCCGACTGGCCAGGGAAAAGGTCTTTCCCTGCCCGTGCACTCGGTCCGTCTCCACTACCGCTCGCCAGCGGTGGTAGCGGTAACGCGGCTCCTGGACCACCGTGCCGGTGAGGTAAATCTGCTGTCCCCAAAAGGGACGCAGGGGGTCCCTTTCCACCCGTGCCTGTTCCTGCACCGTGCGCAGGGCCCCCACCAATCCCATGACCATTAGCAATCCCCCTGCTGCCCCCGGCACCCGCAACCCCAGGGCCACCAGGGTCACCAATAGCGTCCCTACCCCCATCCACCACAGCAACTCCCCCGGCGGTTCCCCCCACCGAGCCCCTACTATTCCCAGGATGAAACATATGGAGAGGGCAATGAGCGGACGTTTAATCATGCTTCAACCCCAGCAGTAGCCCAAAGTGTAAAATCACAACCCTCGCTCCCCCACCCGCTTTTGCACTCGGATATGACCACCACGCCGACGGACAACTGTCCATCCTTCTGGGTAATTACCCACCTTCCTGCACCGCAGAGGAATGGGGCAACGGGGCAGTTGCACGCTGCAGGATACCCCTCCTCTATCCCCCCGCATGCGGGGGGAAGAAAGGGTGGCCAGCGGCGGCTGTATCGCGGTGGCGGGGGGTATGGTGATTGCCCAATTGCCTAAAATCCTCTCTGCGCTTCGGCGGTAAACCTGAGGATAGAAGGTGAGCAGTTACCTCCTGGCTTCTCTTATGCACCATTTGCCTTGGGATGCAGTATGCTCAATTTCTCCCCGTAGGGAGTGGAACCGCCAGGGCCCGGCACACCTGCTCGGTGGCCTGGCGGAGCAAGGGCCGGGCCTGGGCCAGGGCTTCCTCCAAGGTCAGAGGACGGGGGGTAATGCCAAACAGGGCGGTGATACCGTGTTCCAGCAGCACATAGGCATCCTGGGCCACGCCTCCGCCAAAGGCCAGCACCGGAAGGCGGTACTGACGGGCAATCTGGGCTACCCCGCTCAGAGTCTTGCCGTAGAGGGCCTGCCGGTCAATCTTTCCCTCGCCGGTGAGGATTAGGTCTGCCCCCTGAACTCGTTCCTCAAAACGCACCGCTTCCAACACCAGGTCAATTCCTGATTCCAACCGAGCATCGGCGAAAGCCATCAACCCCGCACCCAATCCGCCAGCCGCACCTGCCCCGGGCACGTTTTTCACCTCCCGCCCCAAATCGCGGGCCACGATTTCAGCGTAGTGGGCCAGGGCCGCGTCCAACTGTTGCACCATCTCCGGGGTGGCCCCCTTCTGAGGGCCGTACACTGCCGAGGCTCCCTCGGGACCGCACAGGGGATTGTTCACATCGCAGGCTACGCGGACTTGGGCCTCGCGCAGGCGAGGGTCGAGGGAGGACACATCAATGCGGGCCAGGTTGGCCAGGGCCGCCCCGCCAGGGGGCAAGTCTTTTCCCGCGGCATCCAACAGACGAGCGCCTAAAGCCTGAGCCAAGCCCGCCCCGCCGTCGTTGGTGGCACTCCCTCCAATGCCCACAATCAGCGTGCGGCAGCCTTCTTCCAAAGCCGCCCGCAGGAGTTCGCCCGTGCCGTAGGTGGTGGTCACCCGCGGGTCGCGGCGGTCCGGCGGGACCAGGGGCAGGCCCGAGGCCGCGGCCATTTCAATCACCGCGGTGCGCCCATCGCCCAGGACGCCCAAATAGGCCTCCACCGGCTCACCCAGCGGCCCGGTAACGGTCTTGCGCACAATGCGCCCCTGAGTGGCGGCTACCAACGCCTCCACCGTGCCCTCGCCCCCATCGGCCAGGGGAATGAGTTCCAACTCCGCGTCCGGCCAGACCGCCCGAACGCCCTCGGCCATGGTCGCGGCTACCTCGGCCGCGGAAAGACTACCCTTGAAGGAATCGGGAGCAATAACGATTTTCATAGAGATTTGCGTTGTCTAAGCCACTTCACCGCCTTCACTACTCCGAGGGGCAGAAGCAGGAGTCCTCCCAACATCCCCAGGACGACGCGGGGTCGGCGGCGGAGGTAATATCGGGCGCCAGCCGCCAGCAGGGCCCAGGCACTCACCCAGGCCAAGACAATCCACACCAGCAGGGCCAGGAGCCAGGAGGAAATCCCATTTCCCCGCACGCGCACCACCTCCCAGGCCCCCAGCCCTCCCAATCCATCGGCGGCCAACAGCAGCAGCGGGACCAGGGCCAAACCATGGGCCACCTCCAGCAGCCGGGCCAGGGTAGGCCGGTCCAAAGGGGGCAGGAAACTGGCCGCCGCCTGCACCAGAACCCCCTGCCTCACCCCGCCCCGCAGGGAGGCTTCGTGACAGGGGCCGCACAGGGAACTGTGGCGCAACAATTTCTCTCCGCCACAACAGGGACAGGTCAGCACAGAGGGCAGGTTTCGCTTCATGGGCCTTCCTCCTTCTTCTCCCGGCGAGCAGCCTCGCGCCGGGCCCGCCATTCCCGCAGTCGCTCCCTCAGCCGGGCCTCGTAGCCCCGGTTAGTCGGTTCGTAGTAGCGCCGGCCGCGCAACTTCTGCGGCAAGTGCTCCTGCACCACAAAACCACCTTCGTAGTCGTGGGCGTACTTGTATCCCCGCCCGTAGCCCAAAGCCTTCATCAGGCCTGTGGGCGCATTGCGCAAATGCAGCGGCACGGGCAGGGAACCGTGCTCGCGGGCGTCGGCCCGGGCCGCTTCGTAGGCCACGTACAGCCGGTTCGACTTGGGGGCGCAGGCTAAATACACGGCTGCCTCGGCCAGGGCCAGGTCCCCCTCCGGCCGG
>DTZQ01000662.1 GCA_012961305.1 Armatimonadota bacterium
AGGAGACCCCACCCCCACAGGCAGGGAGGGGTAAGGGTGAAGGCTAAACTAAGTGGCGAATTTAACTTTGTCAAGTTACTCAGCCGCCGGCCCAAGCCGGGGCCCTTTTAACGGGGCTGAAGCCTCTGACTCCAAAGGACCTTCTCGTCCCTCGTCCCTTGTCTCATTACAAACGCACCAATCCCCAAGCCGTTAAAACCAGCAAGGCTACAATCCCCCAAGCGATGAGGAAACCACCCCAGGTCTGCCGGGAGGGCTTGACCAGGAAGAAACCTCCTGCATCTAAAAGCCGCTGTTCCGGCGGGATGGCCTCCTCTAAACTCAACTCCAGTTTCTCCTCCTCCCCAATGGGAGTGTAGAGTTTCACGAAGAACTCGTCCCGGTCCTCCGGCGGGGTCAGCAGGCTGACAATAATGCCCGTTAAGAAGCCCACTGGCAGGAAAAGGGCCATCTGGTGGATGTCATCCCACCTCCAGACGAACTTGGCTACGGCCATCACTCCTGCCGCCGCCAGGAAACTGGCCCAGGCCCCGGCGGTGTTGGCCCGCCGCCAAAGTATGCCCAGCCAGAAGGCAATGCCGATGGTCGCCGTGACTTTCCAGAACTCCTTAAGGCCCTGAAAGATGCCGCTGACACAGTAGGCGAAAAAGATTGCTCCGATGACGACCACCGCGGAGACAAGCCGCTCCACCAAAACGTAGTGCCGCTCTTCGGCCTCCGGGCGGAGGAACCGCCGGTAGACGTTCTCCGTAAACAACCCAGAGACGGCCACCATCATGGAGTCACAGGTGGACATGGCCGCAGCCATGATACTGGCCAACATCAGCCCCCGAAAGCCCGGTCCCAGCAGTCGGCTGACCGCGTCCCCAAAGGCCAGGTCCGGGTTCCTGAGGCCGGGGTTCCGCAGGAACCAGAGCACTCCCAAGAGACACCAGCCAATGGTACAGACCCGCTTGAGGAAGTTCCCATAGGTCATTCCCACGCGTCCCTCCCACTCCGTCTTGCCTGAGGAGGTGACGGAGATGATGTGGGACTGGGAGACGATGCTGACCAGGGAAGTCAGGCTGAGAGCAAAAATGGCCAACCAGTGGAACTCCGCCCCTACCAGGCTGAGGAAACCCTCCGGCGCCCTGGCCCGCACCCCAGCCATCCCCCCCAAGCCCTGGAAGGCAAAGGGCAAGGCTATCCCGGAGAGAAGGATGATGAAAAGGCCCTGCACGAAGTCCGTCCGCACCGCGGCCACGATGCCGCCCGCCGCCCCGTACAGCAGGAAAAGTGCCGTCATCACCAACAGCGAAACAGTGAACGAGGCTTCGACAATACGCAGGCCAAAGGGCAGGTGAATAACGTCCAGCGCAGGGTCAATACCTAAGAGGCCCTGTATGGTACGGGCCGTGCCCAGGAGCATGGTGCCCATGGCCAAAATGGCCCCCAGCGAACTGACAATGACACACAAAACGCCGACGCTGGGCCCGTAGCGTTCCTCATAGACCTGGGCAACGGTAAGGCAGCGGGTGCGCCGAAACAGCGGGGCCAGCAGCCAGTAGAAGGGCGTGCATATCATCCAGTTCCACTGGGCCCAAATGCCGGACAGGCCCCCTTCGTAACTCTTGGAGACCACCGCCGCCGCCTGGTCGGTGTGCGTCCCAGTCCCGAAGGCATGGAAAATCATAAACAGTTTCCCGAACCGGCGGCCACCCAAGAGGAAATCCTCCCGGCTCTTTATTTCCCGCTTGCTCCACAGCCCTAATACCGTGATGCCCCCCAGGTACACCAGCAAAGCCAACCAATCTAAAAAGGGTAACCCAGCCACGCTTGGCTTCTCCTCCTTGCTTATTACTTCGGCCCCAAAAGCCTCCGACTTAGGCTTCTGATAGTATTCGCCGGGCGATGGTAATATCCTCCTCCGCCTACGCCTTCACCGCGTAGGTCCAGTTCTAATTTTCCCCGATGAGGTTGGAAAGATGGGGATAGGCAAATCCGGCGGTGGGTTCATCTTTTCTTCCCTCAGGGGCCGACAATTTGACAATTCCCTACCCTCGGGTTATTATTATAGGTGTCTGGGGTTACGCTGTCAACCACGTAACTCCTGCTATGAAAGCGATGACCTCGCGCGAACGCCTGCTCGCCGCGCTGCGTCGCGAGCCTGTTGACTATGTGCCCTGCTGCGTTACCTTCAATCCGCTCAGGCCGGTTCAGCGGCGAGGGCACAAATGGCAATTCCCCTGGGCGCCTGAGGCATCGGAGGAGGAAAAACTTCGTTATCAGGTTTGTGAACTCGGACTTGCTCAGGTCGTGGCGGTGTCGGTGAACTTTTGCCGCGCGACTCCAGGAGTTGAGTCGAAAGTTTGGGTTGAAGAGGAGGTGTTGCACAAAACTTATACAACTATGCTCGACGAATGGCGAAGGCTGCGATGAGCAGGCGAGTGCCGAATGCGTATGCTTGAGAGGCTATGGCGATTTGCTCCGCCTGATAGATGCACCGGAAGGGATATAGACCTCATGCGCAAAGATGATGGCTACCGCGGTATTTGGTCGTTCCGCGGTTCCGCGCGGTCGAGTGACGAGTATAAGTTCGTACACTACAGCGGCGGGTTCGCAACCGCTTTTGCGAAGCACATCCCGCTGGCCTACTACTCGCCCGAAGTCAATAAAACCTTCTTCTGCTACGGTGGCACGCACAAGGATAAATGCCAAATTCTCATCACGGCTTCATTTTACGACCACGCCAAGGGCACAGTGCCGCGCCCTACCATCCTGATGGACAAAGGCACCGATGATGCTCACGACAACCCCGTGCTGATGCTGGATGGCGAAGGGTTCGTCTGGGTGTTCGTCAACGCACATGGCACCGCACGCCCCGCTTTCATTTTCAAAAGCCACGAACCGTATTCGGTGGACGATTTTGAATTGGTCTGGCGGACGAACTTCTCCTACGCACAACCGTGGTTCGTTCCGGGCAAGGGTTGGCTGTTTTTGCACACCAGATACATTGATGGCAAACGGTTTCTTCATTGGATGACCAGCGCCGACGGCATTCACTGGTCGGAGCCGAAATTGCTGGCATGTGTGGCCCTCGGGCATTATCAGGTCAGTTGGCGTTGGGGTGGCAAAGTTGGCACAGCGTTCAATTACCATCCGCACAGACGCCTTCTCAACGACATGCGGCGCACCAACCTTTATTACCTTGAGACCGATGACCTGGGGATGACTTGGCGCAATGCGCAAGGCGAGGAAGTTAAATTGCCCCTTGAGACCGTGTCAAATCCTGCCCTCGTGAAAGATTACGAATCGCATGACCTTCGCGTTTACCTCAAAGACCTCAACTTTGATGCCGAAGGGCATCCCGTGATTCTATTCCTGACCAGTCGCGGCGCTCAGTCTGGGCCGCAAAATGACCCTCGCATCTGGCGAGTTGCGCGCTGGACGGGGCGGTGCTGGGAAATTCACGAGGTGACGCGCTCGGATAACAACTATGACACAGGTTGCCTTCACATTGAGGGCAACGGCACTTGGCGCATTATTGCTCCCACTGAGCCTGGTCCGCAACGCTACAACACAGGTGGCGAAGTGGCAGTCTGGGTGAGCACCGACCAAGGGCGCACTTGGAGGAAAGTTCGTCAGGTCACACGAAATAGCCCTTACAACCACTCCTTCGTGCGCCGACCCGTGGATGCACATCCCGATTTTTACGCCTTCTGGGCGGATGGGCACGGACGTAGGCCTTCGAAATCACACCTTTACTTCTGCAACCGCACGGGCGAGCGCGTTTACAGATTGCCCTTTGAGATGAAGGGAGAAGGAAGAACTCGTCCTTCAGCACAATGATGATCGAAATGGATGGATTGGGCTTCACCCACGAGTTGATTTCTTTCACCACCTCATGGTGGAGGAGACGAAGGCAATGCTGGTTTGGAGCAGCAACGAAACATGAGTATATTGGATGGATGGAATTGATAAAAGGAGGGGCAACTCGTGATGGTAAGGTTAGCGGGAGCAAGCGTGTTAGTGTTGACAGCATGCGTATCGGTTGCCTGCTCGC
>DTZQ01000663.1 GCA_012961305.1 Armatimonadota bacterium
CTATGGATGAAGAGGCTTGGCGCGAGGCGGCGGTTGTCAAGCGATTCCTCCTGCTGGGTCAGAAGGCGTTCCCCAAGGTGAAGACGGAGGTCCGGGTGTTTTACAATGAAGCGCACCTTTACGTGGGCTTCCGCTGTGAAGAGCCCGAACGCCGCAAACCTCTCACGGGCACAGGGGCGCTGTGGCGCGACGATGAGGTCGAACTGTGGATCGACCGACAGGGCAAAGCCAAGAGTTACATTCAGTTCATCGTCAACGCAGGGGGTGAGTGGATAGCCCTGAGCGAAAAAGGTCCTAAGCAGTGTCCGGCGCGCGTCTCGGTTGGCATCCGACCTCGGGAATGGATTGTGGAGATTGCATTGCCGTTTTCCATGCTTGGAGGACCCCCGCGCAAGGGCGAGGTCTGGCGAATTAATTTCTGCCGCCATAGACCCGCGAGCGCACGCTTGCCCCGGCAACTGATTACTTGGAGTCCATTGAAATCAGGATTCAACGAACTTCAGCGGTTCGGATTGGCTGTGTTCAAATAAGGGATGTGGATGTTACGGCAAAGCCTGGATAGAGCCGCAGAATGCCGGCTCGGGAAGCCGGGCTCAGGCTTGCAAGTCGTGCGTCGAAGGCGGCCGGTCATGGTATTACTTTACCCGCGGCAAGGCCGGGTAACGGGCTTCGGCTTCCCGGGCCGCTTCGATTTGGCCGGCCTGGCGAGAGGCACGGGCAAGATAGTAATGCGCTTGAGACCATTCCGGGTATCGTTCGCTCAGCCGCTCCCACAGGGCTATGGCCTCTCGTAAATCCTCGGCTGTGGGTTCGTACCGCTTTCCGTTTACCACCCTCCCCGCAAGCAGGGAGATTCCCTGCGGGCAGGGGTACAGAATGCTTTCCGGGTCGGCATCGGCCAGCCGCCGGAATAGGGGTTCGTAGTCCAGGGGGAAGGTGATGGAAACTTTGACCCCTCCTCCATAGGAGGCACACGATATATGGGCCGAAGGAAAGTAAAAGGCTGCTTTACTCTCGGCCAGAGCACGGCGAAAGGCCTCCGGCTGGCAGCAGCGGAGGGCCTCCAAGTACAGGGGGCGGGAGGCAGAATTACGGGCAGGCTCCAGCCACTTCCGGGCTTCTTCCGGCCGGTTGCACTCCAGGGCTACCAAAGCCCGGAACTGGCGGGCCAGTTGGGCGTAATAATCTGTTTTGCTCTGCGGGATTTCCTCATAAGCCTCCGCCGCCCCCTGCAAATCGCCCAACCGATGGCGGGTATAGCCCAAACTCAGGGCCACTTGACAGCGAAAGCCATCCTCTGGTGGGGAGGATTTTACCCGCTCCCACAGGGCTTGCAACTCCCGGCGGGCCTGCTCCCAGTATCCACTGCGGGCATACAGGGCAGCCAGATACAGGGGTAAATAACGGGTATCCGCTGGTTTGAGGGACAGGGCTTTCCGGGCGTGGCGGATGGCTTCTGACCAGCGGTTCAGGCGCTCACACAGGTGGGCAGCGGACAAATGGGCCGCATAGTCCTCTGGCTGACGGCGGAGGATTTCACGGTATTGGGCCAGGGCTTCTTCTGTTTTTTCCCTCTCCTCCAATTGTCCTGCCCATAGGCGCTGGGCAGAGAGGTTTTCGGGGTCTAAAGCCACTACTTCCGCGTAACGCTCCAGCACCAAAAGGGCCTTTTTATTGTGGGGGTCGTAGTGCAGGAGGGTCTCATATTCCTGCCGCGCTGCATCTCTGGTCTCGCCCCCAAGGGAGAAGTCGGAGGCCAACTGCTCCCGCGGAGAACTGAGATAGCCCGCTCTGCCGGAGAGCAGTTCGGCCAGCAGCAAGCGGGGTTCAACTTCCTCCGGCTGGCGTTCCAAAAACAGGCGAAGAAACACCAGGGCGGCTTCCAAGTGCACATCGGGAACTGAAAAAGAGGTGGCCGCGCGGGGGCAAATTTGCTCCTGGGCCCAAGAGAGAACCTCTTCCGGTCTCGCTTTCCGGGGAAAGGAGCGATAGGCAGCGGCCCATTCGGCCTGTGCTTCTTCCCACTTTCCGTCCAGATACAGAGCCACTCCCCGGCAGAGGTGTCGCAGCAGGGCTTCCCGTTCGCCGGTGACCTGGGCGTAGGCGGCGGCAGCGGCGGCGTAGCGTTTCAAACCCAACAGGGCATGGCCCCGCCGAAAGGCTGTCTCATCGGCGGGGGAAGGAGGGGGAGCGGTGGGCCGAGAAGAGAAAACGTAACTTCGTTTGGGTGTCGGTTCAGACGAGAGGGCTGCCGCCGGAATGCGCTCCAGCATTTCCATGCTTAGCAGGGCCACCACATAGGCCCATCGCTGCTGGCGGATGGCTCCCTGGGTCTCCCGAACTACCTCTAACCCCCAGCGTTTCATGGCTTTCCCTCCTCACACCTCCAACTTATACCGCTTAATTTTGTTGTACAGCGTTTCGCGGTGGATGCCTAAGATTTCCGCGGCCCGGTTTTTGTTGCCGTTTACCTTCTGGAGCACCCGGCGGATGTGTTCTTTTTCCACCTCGGCCAAGGTGCGCTCCTCCAGGGCTGTCCATTCCTGTTCTGCCGGCCGCAGGAAAGCAAAGTCTGCTGTGCCCAATATTTCGTTCTCCGCCAAAACCACCGCCCGTTCAATGGCATTTTCCAGTTCCCGCACATTGCCCGGCCAGGGATATTTTTGCAGCAGGGTCAGGGCTTCCTCGGTAATGCCTTTCACCGGGCGGTTAGTTTCGGCGGCGATGCGTTGTAAGAAAGCCTCGGCCAGCAGGGGAATGTCGCCTTTGCGCTCGCGCAGCGGAGGGACGAAGATAGGGATGACGTTCAGCCGATAGTACAAATCCTCGCGGAAGGGCACCGCCCGGTTGGGGTCCAGGAGGTTTTGGTTGGTTGCGGCAATGATGCGCACGTCCACCCGTAGGGTTTGGGTGCCTCCTATCCGCTCGAACTCCCGCTCCTGCAACACCCGCAGCAGTTTGACCTGGACGCTGGGGGAAATGTCACCGATTTCGTCCAGAAACAGCGTACCTCTATCGGCCAGTTCAAATCGCCCCGGACGTTGCTCATAGGCATCGGTATAGGCCCCTTTCTCATGGCCAAACAACTCAACTTCCAATAGGTTCTCTGGCAAAGCAGCACAACTGACTTTAATGAAAGGGCGGTGACGGCGAGGACTCTTGCGGTGAATAGCGCTGGCCACCAGTTCCTTACCCACTCCGCTCTCGCCAGTAATGAGCACCGTCGAGTCAGTGGAGGCGACTTTGTCAATTAACTCCAAAACCTGCTTGATTTGGGGGCTTTCGCCCAAAATGACCCGCTTGCCTGCCTCGCGAGCCAGTTGTTCCCGCAGGCGGCGGTTCTCTTCCTCCCGCTCCTGTTCGCGAAAGACTCGCTCAATGCGCAGCAGTATCTCCTCGGGGTCGAAGGGTTTGGTGAGGTAATCCACCGCTCCCTGGCGCATGGCCTCCACCGCGCTCTCCACCGACCCGTAGCCGGTCAGCACCATCACTGCCGTGCGGGGCCACAGGGAGCGAACTTGTTGCAGTAACTCCTCCCCGCTCATCTGGGGCATCCGCAGGTCGGTAATGACCAAGGGAAAGGACTCGCGGGCCAAACAGTCCAGGGCTTCCCGCCCGTTCAGGGCCGTAGTGACCCGATAGCCTTTCTTGCGCAAGACCCCCTGCATGGTCAGTAAGATGTCCTCCTCGTCGTCCACCAATAGGATTTTGCGTTCCATGTATATCCTCCCACTTGCTTTTCGGCGTCTCATTTGGTATAATAGCATAAGTTGCCAGATTCGTCAACCGGTAATGGCCTATGGCTTATTGCTTATCGCCTATCGTCTAAGGTTCGTGAGGTTCGCTGGAAAATCGCCGATAGGTCAAGGGGATGCTTTACTTGCAACCGAAGGAAACTTATCGGGCGGTGGGGCTGATGTCGGGCACTTCGGCCGATGCGGTAGACGCGGCGCTGGTAGAAATTAAGGCTGAAGGGGAAAGGGTGCAGGTACGGTTAATGGCTTTCGCCGCCTACCCCTTTCCCCCTGCCTTGAGGGAAGAGGTGCTGGCCCTTGGCGAGTGTGGAACTACGGCCGCGGTGTGTCGGCTCAACTTTGCTTTGGGGGAAGTGTTCGCCGCGGCGGCTTTGGCGGTGCTGGAGCGGGCCAAGGTTGCCCCGTCAGAAGTGGATTTTATCGGCTCTCACGGCCAGACGGTCTATCACTGTCCGCCCGTGGGAAACAAGCCCGGTTCCACTTTGCAATTGGGTGAACCCAGCGTCATCGCTGAGCGCACGGGTATTACCACGGTGGCCGAGTTTCGCTACCGCGACTTGGCGGCCGGGGGACAGGGTGCTCCTCTGGTGCCCTACGTGGACTGGCTGTTGTTCCGCGATCCGGGAAAGTCGCGAGCGGTGCAGAACATCGGTGGCATTGCCAACGTGACTTATCTGCCCGCAGGGGGAGGATTGGAGGAAGTACTGGCTTTTGACACGGGGCCGGGCAATATGCTAATAGATGGCTTGGTGCGGGCTTTGACCCAGGGTCAAGAGACCTGCGACTGGAACGGCCGGCAGGCGGCCCGGGGACGAGTGGAACCTGGGTTACTGAGGGAACTGTTGGCCCATCCATTTTTCGCTCAGGTGCCGCCGAAATCCACCGGCCGGGAGGCGTTCGGGGAGCCGATGGTGACTCAAATGTTGGCGGAGGGACGCCGACGGGGACTAAAGGCGGACGACCTCATCGCCACGGCTACGGCTCTCACCGTAGAGACCATTGCCCAGAGTTACGAACGGTTCCTCCTCCCACGAGGGCCGGTGGAGGAGGTCATCCTGAGCGGCGGCGGGGCGGCCAATCCGACCCTGCGGCGAATGCTCAAGGCTCGACTGGGGCCCATCCCAGTGCGTTTGAGCGACGAGTTCGGCCTGCCCAGTGAAACCAAAGAGGCCCTTGTTTTCGCCGTTTTGGCCTGGGAGACCCTGCGGGGTCGGCCCAGCAACGTCCCTTCCGCTACGGGCGCTAAGCGACCGGTGGTCTTGGGAAAAATCGTGCCCGGGACGGGGAACCTGGGGGTCAATGAAATTTCCCCTCAGTGGCTGTTGACGGGGGAAAAGAATTGTGGTATGATATAGCCATAAGGGGACGTTGAGAGGTGACAACCTAAAACGCAAAGGTAATGGCTGACTGCTGAATGCTTAGGTGAGATTAAGTGAGGGGGGTGAAAGTTGTTTTCGAGGAGATAGACCATGGGCGGGAAACGTTTGGGGAAGTTGCTGGGGGGAGTCATCGGGGGGATGCTGCTGTTGATGGGATTGCCAGCCTGGGCCCAGGAGGAAATTGACGCGGCCACGGTAGCCCGCTATCAGGAATGGGCTGCGGCCGTTGACGAAAAGGCCATCGAACGGCATGTGTACCACCTGGCCAGTTTGGGCTCCCGGGTTACGGGCTATCCCGGCTGCGAAATGGCGGCCACTTACGTCTTCGAGAACCTGGCGGCTCTGGGGTTCGAAGATGTGCATTACGAGGAATACGAGGTGGCCGTTCCCATCGACCGGGGGGCATCCATAGAGGTGTTAGGTGAAGAGGGCCGGGAACTGGAAATGTATCCCCTTTGGCCCAACTTGGTGCGCACGCCACAACTGCCACCCCAGGGGAGGGAGGGCAAACTCATCTACGCCCGGGGCAGTGCGCTGCGGGATTACAATGGGGAGGATGTGGACGGAAGCATTGTGCTGGTGGATTTCAACTGTGGCCTGGAATGGCTAAATGCACCCCGGTTGGGGGCCAAGGCGGTTATCTTCATTGAGCCGGACAGCACGGTGCGGGGGGAGGCGGAGGCCAAATTTATCTCTATTCCCATTGATTTTCCCCGCTACTACATTTCCCGCCGCAATGCTGATTATCTTTTGACCCTTTTGGAAACGCGGCCGGAGGTGCGGGTAAGGTTACGCTGTCGCATGACTTGGGAGCGGCGGCGGGCGCGGAACATCGTGGCCTTCCTGCCCGGCCGCGACAGCAATTTGGCCTCTCAAATTGTCTGCTTACAGGCCTATTATGATTCCATGTGCGTCGTGCCCAGCCTGGCTCCGGGGGCGGAATCGGCCCTGGGGGTGGCCACCCTGCTGGAGTTGGCCCGGGTAATTAAAGCCAACCCGCCGGGTCGGTCGGTAATGTTCCTGGCCACTTCGGGGCATTTTGAAGGGCTGGCGGGCACGCGGGCCTTTCTGGAGAACCACTTTACTGAGTTGGAGGAGGGTTCCCTCAAACTTTCGCTGTTCATCGCCCTGGACCTCTCCTCGCGCACCGAGGGGGTGGGCCTGTTCTTCAAGGGTATGCTGTACAACCAGCGGGAGGACATTCGCCGCAACTTCTCCGATTTGGCCCGCATTTGCCGCGAGAATGCGCAGAAAATCGCGGTGGTCCTGGGAGTTCCACCCGACCGGGCCTTTGCCGACGGGGTCAATCCCGTGCAGGGCAAGGACTGGCGCAACTTCATCCCCGGCCGAATAGCCTTGTCCCACGAGCCTTTTACCCTCGGCGGAGGACGGGGCATTGCCTTGGTAACCATTGACGATTCGCGGCCTTTGGTGGATACCCCTTTTGACCTGCCGGAGAGCGTCAACTTCTCCAACGTGTTCAAACAGGCCCGGATGATTAGTTGTCTGCTGGCGGACATCCTGAACGACCCGGCCATATCCCTGCCGGGCCGAGCCAATTTCCGGCGCATGTCGGTCACCGGCGGCTTTGCTCAGGTGGCCGGGCGGGTGGCCGTGTTTGACCCGAAGGAGAGTTTCATCCCCGACAAGCCAGTCCCCAATTCCCTGGTGGTGCTCAAGAGCGACGCCAAGACCTACATGGGTGTACGTGGCCATTTCATCGAGATGGCTGATGAGGAGGAAGCCTGGTTCCAGTTCAACGGCATGGCTCCTACTTCGGCGGGACGGGGTAAAACTTCGCTGGAAGCCTATGCCCTGGACCCGCTGACCGGGGCCATCGTTTACGCTCCTGACCGGGGTGTTAGTGGCGCGGAGGTGTATCCCATTGACATCAGCGTCAACCTGGGCCGGAAGGAGTTGACCATTGTGGTCTTTCCCTGCGTGGCCACGGCGCTGTTTGAACTCATTGACCCGCAAACCATGAACGCGCTGGCGACCATTGACATTTACGATGGGGTTACCGACAGCCAGCCGCGGGTGTATGGCTACGCAATGTCCAAAGTGGAGGACCGCTGGCAGTCGCACGTAGAGACCACTGCGGTAATTTTCTCCATTCCCGGCTCGCGCTTCAAAGTGGTCATGGGGGCTGGGCCGGCGGCCAAAAGGTTGGTGCTCATCAACTCCTACTACGTTCCGCCAGGAGGGCAAATTCCCGTAGGGGCGGAGGACCGGCGGGATGCAGCCGAGGGGTTAGGCTACCTGGTACTGAGCCGGGGGGCGGTGGTGCCCCGGGACAAAATCTGGGCGGAGAAGGACCGCATTGCACCTATGATTTACTACACCCCCATGATGGTGGCTACGGACATGTGGAACTTGGACGAGTTCCGCATCAAGAACCTGGCCCGGTTCCGCATCATCAATCAGGTGCTCAACCAACTGCACGAAAGCGCGCGGGAAGAACTGGAAAAGGCGGCTGAAGCCCTGAAGGAGAAAAAGTACGACAAATTCAGCGCCCACGCGCGGGCGGCCTGGGGCTATGAAGCCCGGGCCTACCCGGATGTGCAGAAAACTGCGGACGACGTGGTGAAGGGGGTGATTTTCTACTTGGCCCTGCTGGTGCCCTTCGCCTATTTCGCCGAGCGGCTGCTCTTCGCCAAACCCGACATTCGACAGCAAATTCTCTACACCTTCGGCATCTTCTTCCTCATTTTCCTCATTTTCAGCCAGGTGCATCCGGCCTTTGACATCACCATCAACCCGGTGATTATCCTCTTGGCCTTTGTCATGATGGCCCTGAGCGTGCTGGTAATTGCTATCGTGGTGATGAAGTTTGAAGAGCAGTTGAAACAGTTGCAGCGGCGCATCAGCGGACGGCACACGGCGGACATTGGACGGCTGGGGGTAGCCGCGGCGGCCTTCAACTTGGGCATCAGCAACATGCGGCGGCGCAAGGCCCGCACGGCCTTGACTTGTGCCACCCTGATTCTGCTCACTTTTACGGTACTGTCCTTCACCTCCGTAGTGACCAACATTCGGTTCAATGTGGTGCCCTCTCCGGGCACGCCCCTGTACAACGGCATCATGGTACGCAGCGCTATCTGGCGGCCTTTGCAGGAGCAGGCTTATCGGGTACTCTGGGACGAGTTCGGCGAAACTCGCGCCGTGACCGCCCGTGCTTGGTTCTACACCTCGGAGTTGGGAGAGCAGTCCTTCGTCAACGTCACCTGTACCAAGAGCAATAAGGATTACGATGCCAAGGCCATTGTGGGCATGACGCCGGCCGAAGCCAGGGTCACGGGCATTGACAAATGTCTGCGGGCCGGGCGCTGGTTCCGCCCCGGAGAGCGGTACGTGTGCATTATCCCGGAGGGGATTGCCGATGCTTTCAACCTCACCCCGGAGGACATCGGCAAGGTCAAACTTCAGTTTAACGGAGTGGAGTTCAACCTCATCGGCATTTTCGACAACAACAAGTTGAAGCAGTTGGAGGACTTGGACGAGGAAATGCTCACCCCGGTGGACTTCATCATGATGCAGAAACTTCAAAGCCAGGCGGGTGGCGGGGCGGCGGCCCGTTCGGAAGAGGCGGAGGCCGGGTTTCGGGAGTACCTGCACTTGGCTCCGGACAGCACGCTGTTCATTCCCTTTGAAACGCTCATCAATTTCGGGGGCGACCTGCGCTCGGTGGCCATTGACTTCGTTACTCCGGAGGAGGTCAAGCGAGTGTTGCGTAAACTCATGCCACGGCTGGGCTTTAACCTCTACGCCGGACAGGGAGACCGCATTTACAAATACAGTTCCATGTCCAGCACCACCATTCTGGGGGCGGCAGACCTGGTTATTCCCATCCTCATTGCCGCCCTCATCGTGCTGAACACCATGTTAGGTGCGGTCTACGAACGCATTAAGGAAATCCACATCTTCAGTTCCATTGGTTTAGCCCCCATACACGTGGCTGTGCTTTTTATCGCGGAATCCTTTGTGTATGCCATTTTAGGGGCTATCGTTGGCTATCTATTGGGGCAGGTGGCGGCCAAGGTACTGACCATTGCCTTGGACCACGGCTATTTGCAAAGCCTGGCTGGGCTGAGTCTGAACTACTCCTCTACGGCGGCCATCATTTCCACCAGCATCGTTATCACCGTGGTACTGCTGTCCACCCTCTACCCGGCCAAGAAGGCTTCTCAAGTGGCCACGCCGGGGGTGGAACGACGTTGGCAGGTGCCGGAACCGGAGGGCGATGTGTGGACTATCCGCCTGCCTTTCTCGGTGACCGGCAAACAGGCCATTGCCCTCAACCAATTCATGGCCGAATGGTTCACCGCCTATGAGGAGTATTCCATCGGCGACTTCGTGACCGAAAACACACAGTTGGAGGAATTTGACAGCGAATATGGAAAAGGGTATCGGATTACCCTGATGGCCTGGCTGGCGCCCTTCGACTTAGGGGTGAGCCAGCGGGTCAACTTACAAACTACGCCCACCTCCATGGAGGATGTGTACGATATTGACCTGATTCTCCACCGGGAGAGCGGCGACGTGTCCAGTTGGAAGCGGGTTAATCGGCGGTTCCTGAACACCATTCGCAAACAATTTCTCATCTGGCGTACTCTGGGCATCGAGGAGCGGGAACTGTACAAGTTGAGCGAGGAGGAACGCATTGCTCGGCGCCAGCAGTTGGAGATGGGTCTGGTGGGGGTGACGGGAGGCACGTCCAGTTCGTGAGCAATTCAACGGGGTTGCAAATCCTTTTTCTTTCCCTCCGCCTCTCTTTTATTAGTTGAGGGTAGGAGGAAGGTTGCGGTTCTAACCCATAGCCTTTGGAAGGAGAAGAACCGTGAGACTCGACCCTGAACTGCAAGAATATCGGGATTTGATGACCATCCCGGATAAGTTTAAGGATGGTTTTGACATCAAAACCATCATTGGGATGCTGTTCCTGGCCTTTGTAATTATGCCGGGGGCCATTTACCTGGGGTTGGTAGCGGGGCAGGATTTGGGGCCAGCAGCCGAATGGACGACCATTATTCTGTTTGCCGAAATTGCCCGGCGCTCGTTCACCAAATTGACCCGGCAGGAATTGTACGTCCTGTACTACGTAGCCAGCCACCTGGTGCACACCTCGGGCGGTACGGCGCTGGCGGGAGGGGTGTTTGCCGGGTTCATTTGGAACCAGTATTTGCGCCGTTCGCCGGCGGCCATTGCCTTTGGCATTGCCGACCAAATTCCCACTTGGGTGGTGCCGCCAGCGGACTCGCCAGCCCTGCTGGAACGTACCTTTTTTCACCCCGACTGGATTGTACCCATCGGCCTCATGTTGACCTATCAAATCCTCTCCCGGCTGAGTTGGTTTGGGTTTGGCTATGCGCTATACCGCGTTACCTCGGACATCGAGAAACTGCCCTTCCCCCTGGCTCCCATTGCCGCCCAGGGGGCCACAGCCTTGGCGGAAATAACCAGTAAGGAGGAAACCTGGCGCTGGCGGGTGTTCAGCATCGGTTCCATGATTGGAGTGACCTTTGGAGCCTTCTACGTGGGCATTCCTTCGCTTACCGGGGCGTTTCTATCCAAACCAGTGCAGTTGCTGCCCATTCCCTTCCTCGACCTGACCCAGAATACGGAGGGTTTCCTTCCGGCCACCCCGACCGGGTTAACCCTTAACTTGGGTGCGGTGCTCATTGGATTGGTCCTGCCCTTCTGGGTGGTGATTGGCGGTTTTATTTCCTGCATCGTGACCTTGTTTGTCAATCCCTGGCTCTACCATATGGGGGTCCTTAAAACTTGGCGGCCGGGCATGGACACCATTCAGACCCAGTTTGCCAACTCGGTGGATTTCTACCTGAGTTGGGGAGCGGGGATTTCCTTCGCCATCGCCATCATCGGGTTAGTACACGTGTTCCAAACCCTGGCCCGGGACATTAGGGAGCGGCGTCGGGGGGAGCGTAGGGACCATGTGTACGACCCTCCACCGGGACGGGGAGTGATTCCCACCTGGATTGCCGTAAGCATGTGGGCCTTTGCTACCCTGTCTTACATCCTAATTTGCATCAAATTGATACCTAACTTCCCCTGGGTGTTCTTTGTATTCTTTGGCTTCATCCTGACCCCCGTTGAGTCTTACATCACCGCCCGTATGCGGGGCATCGCTGGCCAGTACATTGGCATTCCCTACGTGCGGCAGGCCACTTTCATCCTCAGCGGTTACAAAGGCATTGACATCTGGTTCGCCCCTATCCCCGAGCACAACTACGGGGGGTTGGCGGAGAGTTTTCGGGTCATCGAACTAACCGGCACCAAAATCATCAGCATCGTCAAGGCCGAACTGTGGATGTTGCCCATCATGATGATTAGCAGTTTCCTGTTCTGGTCCTTCATGTGGAAACTTGCGCCCATCCCCTCGGCCCAGTACCCCTACGCCCAAAAGATGTGGCACTTGAACGCTCTGAACCAATGCCTCTGGCTGACGGCCACGGTGGAAGGACATTCCTATCTGTTGGACGCCATTCACTGGGACTTCATTGGCTACGGTCTGGCCTTCGGATTGGCTCTGTACACCATCCTGAATGCCTTGAATTGGCCGGTGATGTTGGTGTATGGACTCATTCGAGGTTTGGGCACCTTGCCGCATTTCATTTTGCCGGAAATCATCGGGGCCTTGGCTGCCAAGTTTTACTTCCACAAGCGGTTTGGCAGCAAGCAGTGGCGTCTGTACGCAACGGTGTTAATGGCTGGT
Organism: Armatimonadota bacterium; assembly: GCA_012961305.1. Lineage (GTDB taxonomy): Bacteria > Armatimonadota > UBA10988 > UBA10988 > DTZQ01 > DTZQ01. Next base: position 11,868 of record DTZQ01000663.1, read on the forward strand.
TTCGCCTGTGGCATGGGCTTGGTCGGAATGTTTGCCGTCTCCATCGCCATGATTTCCAAGTCGGTCACCCAGTTGCCGTTCTGAAAAGGAGGCGAAATTAAATGGCCATTGATACCCAACTGTACGATTTAATTATCAGGGTAACTACTCAGCCGGTTCAGCATGATTGACATTCACCCCGAGGTGCAGGCCTTGGGAGGGGAAAAGGGGGTTTTTAGTGGCCTCGTATATGAGGTGACGGGGCTGACTGGCGGGGCTAAAGCCCCTGACTCCAAAGGGGTTTGGTTGTGGGATTGAGTGAGTTTGTAGCCCGGCTGGCTCAGGATGCTCGACCGGAAGTTCCCGGCTATCAAGCCTCCTGGCTGTACGTGTTATTATGTCTGCTGGTGCCCGCAGTTTTAGGGCTCAGTTTGGGACTGGTGGCCATGTCCATAGAAAGGGCCTTAGGGGGTCGAAGTGAGCCCTAAACCTTAGGAAAGGACGTACTTTTATTGTTGTACCTTCCAATTGCACAACTGCACGTCAATGGATGGGGTCTCTTCGGTTTGGGGTTAATGGTCGGCTGTCTGGCAGGGTTCTTCGGGGTAGGCGGTGGATTTCTCATGACCCCCCTGCTGAACGTTCTGTTTAACATTCCCTACAATGTGGCCATTGGCAGTAGTCTGGCCCAAATCTTGGGCCTTTCCCTCTCGGCCACCTTGAAACATCGCCAGTTGGGCCAGGTGGATGGTAAATTGGGCCTCCTGCTAATAATTGGAACCCTGCCTGGGGTAGAAGTGGGAACCCATATTATAGAGGTGCTGAAACGGACTGGCACCATTTCCGTGGTCGGACGGGAAATCGCAGCCCTGGACCTGTTCGTCCCTCTGGCTTACATTTTGCTCCTCTTGAGCGTCGGCTTGCTCATTATGTGGGAAAGTCGAGCCGCTCAGAAACGCCCCCCTCGCGGGGGAAAGGTAGAAACTAAAGCAGTTCGTTGGATGCAGAGCGTCTCTTTCCCTCCGCTAACTGCCCTGCGCGAATCGAGGATTGAGCGAATCTCAGTGCCTATCCTTTGTATCCTGGGCTTTCTCGCCGGTCTGTTAGTGGGATTCATGGGGGTCGGTGGGGGCTTTATCCTTACCCCTGCGCTCATTTACATCGTAGGAGTACCTACTACCGTAGCCATTGGAACCAATCTGTTCCGAGTCATCTTCGCCGCCGGCTTTGGTTGCTTTATTCACACCCTTAAGGGCAATGTGGACCTCTTGCTGGTCGTGGTACCGCTTTGTGGGGGGAGTCTGGGAGCCCAGGTAGGGGCCTTGTTGACCCCAAAATTCCGGGGGGCCCGGATTCGCTACTATTTCTCCCTCCTTACCTTCTTAGCCGTGGCGGTGGTGGCCTGGAAATTGCTCCACAAATTAGGGGTGATGTAAGGGAGGGAACGGTGGGCCAAACCCTGCTCAACCTGCTGGGCGGTTACTCGAAAGCCATGTATTCCACCTGGTTCTACTACCGGCCTGACCATCTGCTGTTAGATGCCGGGGAAGGGGTAGCCTCTACTTTAGATAACCGTGTCTTCGGCATTCAGCGAGTCTTGCTTTCCCATGGCCACCTCGACCATCTTAGCGGCCTGCCGACGTTGGTACACATTCGCAATGCAGGAATGGGGGAAAAGACGAAACCCTTGGAGGTGTACTATCCTGCCGGAGACGGTTACGTCCAGTGGCTACGAGAATACATCATCCGCAGCGTGCCTCAACTGGAGTTTGAGTTGACCTGGATTTCCCTGGCTCCCGGTGACCGCCTGCCTCTGACCAGGGGAGGAACCCACGGGCGAGTCTTGGAAGTTTTCGCCACCCACCACGTGCCCGGTCGCCTGACCTTGGGCTTTCACGTGTTAGAACGGCGCCGCCGGCTGCGGCCGGAATATCAAGGGCGCTCGGAAGAGGAAATCCGAACGCTGGTCCAGAAACTGGGTCAGGCGGCCATTATGGAGGAATACGAACAAAAACTGCTTACCTACTGTGGGGACAGTATGCCCGTTTCTCCAGAGGAGGTACAGGGTACGGAAATCCTCATGCACGAAGCCACCTTCTTGGAAGTGGCCGACCGGGAGCGGAAGGTGCACGCAACCTTAGTGGAAGCCTTAGCCGTAGCCGCGTTAGCCCGGGTGAAGACCTTGGTGCTGTATCACATCTCCTCACGCTATCCCCGCCGCCTGGTGCGAAAGCGCATTCAAGAACGTTGCCGCGCGGCGGGATTGGAAATCCCAGTGTGGTGGGTATGGCAGGACCGATGGGAATTAGTGGAAATAGCGGGGGAAGGAAAAGAGGCGCCAGAGAGAATTTAAACCTTACAACTTCAGTTGCCTGGTGAAAGGAGGCCACCATGTACGACTTGGTCACCTTTGGCGAAGCCATGCTTAGGCTCTCTCCGCCCCACTTTCGGCGGTTGGAGCAAACTACCACTTTAGAGGTAAACGTGGGGGGGGCAGAACTCAACGTGGCCGTGGCCGCCGCCCGTTTGGGCTTGCGTTCCTGCTGGGTTTCCCGCCTGCCGGACAACCCTCTGGGGCGTCTGATTCGCAATAAAGCCCGCGAGCAGGGCGTAGCCACGGAACACATCCTCTGGAGCACCACCGACCGCTGTGGCCTTTATTTCTTCGAGTTTGGGGCTACGCCTCGCCCCAGTGCTGTCCTCTATGACCGCGCCCATTCGGCCATCAGCAAAATCCAACCCGGCGAGGTGAACTGGGAGGCCATCTTCACCCAAGCCAAGCACTTCCATACCAGCGGCATCACCCCAGCCCTCAGTCCCTCCTGCGCCGAGGTCACCGCCGAGGCCCTCAAGGCGGCCCAAGCCGCCGATTGTAGTGTGAGTTACGACCTCAACTACCGCGGTAAACTGTGGACGGAGGAAGAAGCCCGCCGCTGCCAGGAACCCCTTATGGAGTATGTGGACATCCTCATTACTACGGAGGAGGATACTGCCCGGGTGTTCAAAATCACCGCGGAGGAAGCCCCCAGCGATGAAACCTTCCGGGAAGTAGCCGCCGAAACCTACAAACAAGTCGCAGTCAAGTTGCAGGAGAAATTCGGCTTTAAGATAGTGGCCATCACCCTGCGGGAGATGCTCTCGGTGTGGAAGAACACCTGGACGGCCATCGTGTATTCCGAGGGGCAGTTTTACGAGGACCTCAAGCGGGAAGTGGACATTGTGGACCGCCTGGGAGCCGGCGATTCCTTCAGCGCCGGCTTCCTCTACGGCTACCTGTCCGGCTGGGATTTGGGCGAGGCCCTGCGGTTCGGCAATGCCTTCTCTGCCTTGAAACACTCCGTCCCTGGCGACCTGAATTGGATTAACCCCGAGGAGGTAGAGGCCCTGCTGAAAGGTGAGGGCCTCCGCGTACGGAGGTAAACCATGCTTTCCAAGACACAAGCCTACCAGCGGCTGATAGAGGGAGGCGTCGTTCCCATCATCCGTGTGGAGAGTGCGGAACAGGCCCTTCGCGTGGCCGAGGCCCTGAAGGCTGGCGGCGTGTACAGCATCGAAGTCACTATGACTGTACCCGGCGCCCTCCGGGTGCTGGAGGAACTGGCAGCGGCTTACGGCGACGAAATTGCTTTGGGTGCGGGCACGGTTTTAGATGCTGAAACCGC
>DTZQ01000664.1 GCA_012961305.1 Armatimonadota bacterium
CCGGTCCTCGAAGGAAGCGAGAATATCAGCCTCCGGCTGAGTAGTCACGGAAGCAAAATCATGGCTCAGCAAAATGTCAGTTACAATGTCACGGTAACGGTTTCTCCGCGGGGAGCAACGGTGGTAGTGCGTTCGGCGGAGGATGAAGTGCTGTGGGAAGAGACCTACACGGTACGAGAACTGGCGTTGGTACGCCACGCAGTTAACGGTAACGAACAGCAAGCGCGGGAACGTTTGGCCTCCTTCACGGTAGGATTGGTTTTGCAGCAGCAGCAACAGCGAACCCAAGCACAGCGGGATGCCTTGGAACGGCGCTTGCAAGAAGCGGTAGCGGACGAAGATTATGAGTTAGCAGCCCGGTTGCGTAACCGGCTCAGTCAACTGGACCAAGAAGGAACATAGTTTGGGCCGCTGGTTGGTGTTTGGAGTCTTTCCCCTTAGTAGTGGGCAAAGGGTCGGAGGGGGAGTTCCAGGGGAATGGGGTCACCCGGAAGGGCAATGAGGGCATAGGTGGCAGGTACGGCAATAGGCCGAGGTAGGTTTGAGGGAGATGTGAGGGGAACATAATCCGGCAAGTAAACGTTAGGAATCTGGGGAGAGCCCAGAGAAGGGTGGTAAATTGGGAGCGAGGCCATGATTCGTTGTCGAAAGTGTGGACACCGTATCTGCTACGATGAGTTAGTGGGGTTACATCTCAATGAACTCTGGCCCCAAGCGGTGCTGATTTACCGCTGTCAAGGTTGTCGCCATGAGGATGCCGTACCGGTGCCCCGGGAAATTCTGCAAACAGACCTCCACATTTACGGGCGGCATGATTTCCATGTCTCCCCCGGCCGCATCGTCAATGAATGCTCTGCCCAGCGCATGTTGGAAATTGAAAAACTGGGGGAGATTACCAGCGATGAAATCATTGACTTCTGTGAACAACTGAATTCCCTCCATTCGGTGCCCAAGGAGTAATTGCCACTCTAAACATACACTTCCCAGCGGCACGTAAGAACCCCGAATTAAAAATTAGGCCCGGCAAGGGCTCTTGACAATCGGAGAGATGTGCTATACTTTAACCGATATTCTACCCTTTGCCGGTTAAGTACCGTTCTCACCTTACAGGCCACGCAGGCTGGTTATAATTTCGGTGGAGAGGAGCGGAGATGCAGGGATGTCTAATCCGGCCTGCGGATTCACGTGGTTGGGAGGAGTTGGACGGGAAAAATGGCCCCAAAAGAAAACCGGGAGAACTTCGAGCCCCTGTTGGATTTGGAGACGGAACCGGAGGTTCCGCTCTCGGATGCGCTGGCAGCGTGGATGAAAAGAATTGAAAATGTGCCTCTTCTGCAACCGGAAGAGGAAATTTATCTGGCCAAACGCATTGAGGCCGGGGATGAGCGTGCTTATCATCGGTTGGTAGAATCCAATTTGCGTTTGGTCCTGCGGGTAGCCCGGAAATACTCGCGCATTTGTCGGGGATCATCCCTTTCTTTAGAAGACCTCATTCAGGAGGGAAACATTGGCCTCATGAACGCGGCCCGGCGTTTTGATTACCGTAAAGGGTTTCGCTTCAGCACCTATGCCCTTTACTGGATACAGCAGGCCATCAGCCGGGCAGTAGCGGACAAGGGCCGGATAATTCGCCTCCCTGCCTACATGATGGAATCCCTCAGCAAAATCAGCCAGGCTACGGTGCGCCTGACCCAACATTTAGGCCGCCAGCCGACCCTGGAAGAGTTGGCCCGGGAGTTGGGCATTTCGGAGACCAAATTGGCCCTAATGTTGCAGCGCACGGCGGAACCTCTATCCTTTGAAGCCACCCTTGACAGTAGCGATGGGGATGCCCCTGAACTGGCCGACTTTCTGCCGGACAAGCAGGCCGTGGCCCCCGACGAGGCGGCCATTCACGCCTCCCTCCATGAACAGCTGGAAGCCGTACTTTCTCGCCTCTCCCCACGTGAACAGAGCATACTCCGCCTGCGCTTTGGCCTCGACGATGGGGACACTCATACCTTAGAAGAAGTAGCCAGCCGCCTCGAACTCAGCCGCGAGCGGGTGCGCCAGATTGAAAAGCGGGCCCTGGAGAAACTGCGCGAGGACAAAAACTTCCAACTCCACTCCCACTGACCTCCAGACAACCTTCCCTCGACCTCAACTGTCCCCCATACCCCAGCCCTCCCGATTGCGCACAATGGAAGGGTCTGCGGCGATAAGGCGGTGATTTTCCTCCCAGTAGCGGCGGATGAGGGCCTCCTGCGCCGGCGAATCCTGAGCGAAGTCCCACTTGCGCCGATGCCATTGGTGGAGCAGGGCGGTGCGGTCGTGAATCCAGACAGGTTCCAAGCCATCCCGCCGGGCCCGACGCAAGAGGTCTTCATCCATGCCCCCCCAAAGTCGCAGCCGTTCGTCGTAACCCCGGACCCTGAAGAACCAAGCCCGAGGGGCAGCCTGACAGCCCCCTGTGCCGCTGCGGTCATGCCAGGTGGCCATCCGGCAGAGGCGCCCAAATTCCGCCCGCAGGTCCGTCTCTGGCCTGAGGGCCCCGGCCGGCAGGTCCCGGAACTGACACAGCACTAAGCAGGGGCCGTAGCCGGTCAAAACGCGCAAAACGGTCTCTACGAAGTTGGGCGCAAAGAGCAGGTCAATGTCAGTGCTGAGGATGAACTCCGCGGTTGGAGAGGTGTGCTGAATGGCGATGTTTAGAGCCCGCGATTTGTTCCACACCGGACCGTCGGGGGTGTAAATGTACCGCGCTCCGTGGCGGGCACACCGGGCACGAATGTCCCGGGCGTGGTCGGGTTCGCTGCCAAAGTCGCAAACCACAATTTCCACCTGCTCCGGCGGCACGGTTTGCCTGCGCAGGGTTTGCAAGAAGTTCTCCACCCGCTGGCCGGAGCGATTGCGCACGGCCACCACTACCCCCAGGGGCCGTTCCCACACCCGGCGCGGCAGAAGGTAGTAACACCGCCATTTGCGCCACCTGCGCCCCAGTTTGACCCCCAGTTCACGCAGACTCACGGCTACAGACCTCCACTAAAATTCGATAGAACTGTTCCCCCTGCCGTTTTCGCTCCCAATACCCCAGCCGCCGGTCACAGCAGAGGGGCAGGCGGTCGGCCTGCTGTAACAGCCTTTCCAGGGCCGGACGGATGGCGGTCGGCTGATTGGAAGCCAGAAACACCTGCGGCTGGTCGCGCAGCAGGCGATACAAATCGCCCCGCGGCGGCAGCAGGGCCAGGATGGGCTTGCCCGTGGCCAAATACTCAAAGGTCTTGGCCGGCACCCAGGCCTCGCCGCCGGGGCCGTCATAATGAACCAGCAGGAGAGCATCGGCCCGCAGCAAATGTCGCACGGCCTCGGCGTGGGAAGTCTGCCCCCGATACTCCACCAGCGCAGCGACCCCGCAGTTCTCCACCAAAGCCGCCAGTTCCGCCTCCCCCCCCTGGGCCAGCGGGCCCAGCAGTACCACCCGCAGCCGCCTTTGCAGTTCCGGCCGCGCGACCGTCAGTTCCCCCAGCGCGCCCAGGAAAGGGTCTAACCGATACACTGGCGGATAGGCCGGGTCGGGGGACAAATTGATAGTTCCCGCGTACACCAGGGTGAACCGGTCCTCGTCCTGTGGGGGCAGAGGAACGGCGAAGTCGGCCCGGTCGAAGCCGTTCATCAGCGGGACGAGTTTGTCCGGGGGCAGGTTGGGATAGAGGCAAAGGAAGGTCTCCTTCAACGTTTCCGTATTGGTTATCACCCGGTTGGCCGCCCGCAAGACTGCATGTTCCAACTTTCGCTCCCACCGTTGCCGCAGGGGGGAAGAGTCCCGCGCCCGCCAGAGGGGATTGGTCGTCCAGGCATCCCGAAAGTCGGCCACCCAGGGCCGGCCCGTAAGCCGCTGGAGCGTCCACCCGATGAGATGGGCCGAATGGGGTGGCGAAGTCGTGTACAGAACGTCCATCCCGGTGCGGCAAATGAGGCCCAATCCAACCAGACAGGCAAAGGGCCACCAGCCGACCTGTGGGTCCGGCGCGGTGAAGAGAAACCGCCCCCACGCCCGCAGCCTCCGCAACCGCTGCCACAGAGAAGGGCGAACTACTGAGCGCACAACCCGATGGGCAGTGAGGAGGGGTTGCCAGGCCCGCGTGCGGTGTACCGTGACCCTCGCCGGTATAGCCTGCCAACTCTCCTCCGCGCGGGCCGGATAATACTCCGGCTCCACCGTCAGCACATGTACCTGGCACCCTTGTTCGGTCAGACTGCGGCTGAACCGCAGGGTGCGCTGTACCCCTACGGTGTTGGCGGGAGGAAAATGGTAAGCGATGAGCAATACCTTCACCGTTCGCCTCAAGCCACGGCGGGCAGTGACATGACTTTTCCCTCTTCCTCCAAGGCCGCGGGAGTAATTTCCACTAACTCCCCTTCCTGCAGCCGAAAGACGCGGTGCACTCCCTGCAACGCCGTTAGGTGGTGGCTGATGAGCAAAGTCGTCCGCCCCTCCATTAGCCGTTGGAGGGCCTCTCGTACGGCCGCGCTCGTCTCCTCATCCAGGGAAGAGGTGGCTTCGTCCAGAATCAGAACCTTCGGGTCGCGCAAAAGGGCCCGGGCAATGGCCAACCGTTGGCGTTGCCCGCCGGAGAGTTTAACCCCCCGGTCGCCGATGAAGGTGTCATAGCCCGCGGGCAGGGCCAGTATGAACTCATGGGCATTGGCCGCCCGCGCCGCCGCTTCGATTTCCGCCTCTGCTGCCTCGGGGCGCGCATAGGCCAGGTTCTCCCGTACCGTGCCGCTGAACAGACCCACCTCTTGGGGCACCAGAGCGATTTGGGCCAGCAAAGAAGCCGGGTCTATCTCCCCCACCTCCACCCCATCGAAGAGGATGCTTCCCCGCTGCGGCCGATACAATCCCAGCAAAAGGTGCACTAAGGTCGTCTTGCCCACGCCGCTGGGGCCGATGAGGGCCACCCGCTCCCCCGGTTCCAGGGTCAAACTCACCTCCTTGAGCACCGGCGGTCGGCCAGGATAGGCAAAGGTCACCTTCCGCAGTTCCACCCGTCCGCGCAGGAGGCAAGAGCGGCGGGGCCGGGGCTGCGGCTCCGTTACCGGTTGCTCCTGTAACAGGGCAAAGAGCCTCTGCCCCGCTCCCAGGGCTTGCTGGTAGCGCACGTTGGTTTGGCTGAGGGCACTCAGGGCGCTGTACATGGTGCGCAGGGCAGCAATGAAGGCAATGACCACTCCGAAGGTAAGGTCGCCCCGCAGAATGCGCCAGCCGCCCACCCACACCACCGCCGCAAAGCCCAACAGCGCTGCCAGTTCCACGCTGAACTCCACTACCGTACCCAGCCGCGCATTGCGCAGGGCCACTTCTTGCACCTCGTCGTTGTGGCGGCGGAACTTCTCCAGTTCGTAATCCGTGCGGTGGAAAGCCCGCACTACTCGCAGGTTGGTCAGGGCCTCCAAAAATACTGTGGTCAGCCGGGCCAGGGCCTCCTGATGGGCCCGGCTGAGGGCCTTCAGTTTGAGTTTGGAGGCGTTGTTTACCAGCAGCAGGAAGGGAAACACCGCAAAGGAAAGCAGGCCCAATTGCCAGTCCAAATAGAAAACCAGTCCGATGCAGCCTAAGATGGTGAACGGCGCGGTGAGGGCCTCAACCAGTCCGTTGTGGATGAGGAACTGCAGCGCGGTCACATCGTTGGTCAGGCAGGAGACCAAATGGCCGGTCCGCTGCTCGTCGAAGAAGGTAAGCGGCAAGCGATGCAGATGGGCATACAGGTCCCGCCGCAGGTCTGTAGCGACCCGGTGTTTGATGACCAGGGCCAAGTACTTGGTCACCGATTGGCACGTCCGACGGGCCAGGAAGACCAGCACTAAGAGGGCCACACTGCGGTTGAGGGCGGTCAGGCTGCGCTGCTGAAGGGCCCCATCGGTCAAGTCGCGCAGCACCAGCGGAATGGCCAAGTTGAACCCTATCACCCCTACCGCCGCCGCCAAAGCCCCCACCAAAGCCGACCAGTGAACCGTTAGATAGGGCCAGAACCACCGAAAGCAACCCGGTCCCCCACCCTCCGTGCTCCCCAGTTTTGTCGCTGCCTCGCTCATGGGTTTGGACTCCCGCACCCCTGTGCTCGCTATATGCAAATTCGATGCCTAAATCCCTTTTCCTTCTTCCCGCTATTCCAGATGGCTAAACTTCGCCCCAATCGCCCGAAAACTCCCAGAAATCAAATTCGCACTTGACAAAGGATGAACTTTTGTAATACAATGCCAGTTGGGAAATCGTAGCCATAACCTTTTACGGGGGTGCAAGCGCCGGTTGAAGCCTACGGCTACAAAAGGAGGGAGGAAACATGGCCCGAGGTAAAAGAGGGGAAAAATTGGCCCTGCGCGGGGGCCCGCGTGCGGTAACCATAGACAGTGCTGAGCAGTGGAAGAGGCCCATAGAGGAGGAGAAAAAAATTGTTTGCGAGTTGATTGAGCAGGGCGCCCTTTCCGGCTCAGGAGTGGGTCTGCCGAAGGAATTTGAGGAGGAGTTTCGGCAGTTCATAGGCTGCGAGTATTGCTTAACGGTGGACCACGGCTCTACGGCCTTGGCCAGTGCCTTCTACGCGGTCGGGGTGGGGCCCGGAGATGAGGTTATCACTCCGGCGGTGGGCTATTTGGGTTCCTACTGTGGTGCCCTTCACCTGGGGGCGCGGCCGGTGTTCTGTGACATTGACCCCAAAACTCTGCTGATGGACCCGGAGGACGTGGAGCGGCGGATAACCAAACGTACCCGGGCCATCAATCCCATCCATATGAACGGAAGGGTATGTAACATGGACGCCCTGTTAGACATTGGGCGTAGGTATGGCATACCGATAGTCGAAGATGCAGCCCACGCCCATGGCGCGGAATGGGAGGGGAAGAAAATAGGCAACCTGGGCGACATTGCCTGCTTCAGTCTCCAAGGAGTCACCCCGGGGGGTAAGCCAGTGGCAGGGGGAGAGGGGGGAATAGTCACTACCAACAACCGCGAGTTCTACGAACGGCAACTCATCTACTGCCACTTGCACCGCGAGGGGATATTGGAGGAACTGACCAACCCCGCATACCGGGACCTGGACAGCGAAGTTCTGGGCCTGAAATGGAGGGCGCATCCGCTGGCTTTGGCCATCGCCAAGGTGGCTTTGCGCTCCCTCGAATACCGCAATCAACGGCGGCTCGAAAACCAAGGGAAAATTTTCGCTGCCCTGCGGGAACTCCCCGGACTCGAACCGGTCCATTTCTACCCGAAGGCCAAACCGGCGGGATTTTACGGGGGTCTGAAGGTTATCTACCACCCGGAGGAGTTGGGAGGACTGCCGGCCGGGAAGTTCGTGGAGGCGGTTAGGGCAGAGGGAGCCCCGATAAGTGGCCCAGGCATAGGCCACCTGGAACACCTGCGCACTATTTTCACCCGCGGGTTCGACCTGTGGGGAAGGGGCCGAGGCCCCTTAGGAGGCGAGTTCTGTGGCCTTCCCCCCTTCAAGAGGTACAAAAAGGGCGATTTCCCCGTAGCGGAAGGTCTGGCCAACCGAGTGCTCACCTTACCAGCCTACATAGAACCCAAGGAAGGCTTTCTGGAGCAGTACGTAGAGGCTTTCCGCAAAGTGGTGGCGAATTACAAATCCTTGCTCTGAGGGGAGGTAAAAAACTATGACTGCACGGGAAAGAGTTTGGTTAGCCCTCCATCACCGGGAGGCTGACCGGGTACCGATTCATGATAGCCCCTGGGGTCACACGGTCAACCGCTGGCATCAGGAGGGTTTGCCCCAAGACCAATCCCCAGCCGACTATTTTGGCTACGAAATCAGCGGCCAGGGGCCCGACCTTACGTTCCAGTTGCCCCATGAGGTCCTCGAGGAGACAGAAACTTACGTCATCTACAAGGACGCCAACGGTGCGACACGTCGCAGTTTCAAGGACCACGAATCCACCCCGGAACTGATTGACTTCACCATCAAAGACCGCCGTACTTGGGAGGAGTACAAACCGCTCCTGACCTGGAACGAGCGGCGGGTGGACTGGGAGAAGGCCCTGGCCGCCAATCGGGCGGAATGGGAGAAGGGCAAGTTCGTCTGCTACACCGCCGCCTTTGGGTATGATAAAACCCAGGGCTATGTGGGTTCAGAGCGGCTGCTGCTGGCCATGTTGGACGACCCGAAATGGGTAAAGGACATGTTTGACACCGCCGTTGACCTGCTCATCGCCGGGGCGGAGGAGATGATGGCCCGCGGATTTGAATTTGATGGGGCCTTCGTCTACGACGACATGGGCTATCGCAATGCGACCCTTTTCTCGCCAGCCGCCTATCGCGAACTGGAGTTTCCCTCCCAGAAGCGAATGTGTGACTTTTTCCAGAGCAAGGGGATGCCCATCATTCTTCACAGTTGCGGCCGGGTTAAGCAGTTCCTCCCCATGCTCATCGAGGCCGGTTTCACCTGTTTACAACCTTTGGAAGTGAAGGCCGGTATGGACCTGGTCGAATTGAAGCGCCAGTACGGAGACGAGTTGGCCTTCATGGGTGGGATTGATGTGCGGGCCATGGCTCACCACGACCCGGCGGTGATTGAGCGCGAGATTAGCACCAAAATCCCCATCGCCAAACGGGGCGGAGGCTATATCTACCATTCTGACCACTCTGTGCCCAGTAATGTGAGTTTCCAGCAGTACTGCCGGGTAATAGAACTGGTGCACAAATACGGGACCTACTGAGGGAGGGGCTACTTTTTACCTTATCCCCTGGAACGCCACTGGGCCATCAACTCCATAAACCGGGTGAACAGGTAATCGGCATCGTGGGGGCCCGGGGCAGCCTCCGGATGGTACTGAACGCAGAATACTGGCAGGGTCTCATGTTCCATCCCCTCCACCGTGTAATCGTTGAGGTTGATGTGGGTCACCCGCAGGCCTGTGCCCTCCAAGGAATCGGCATCCACGGCAAAACCGTGGTTCTGGGAGGTGATTTCCACCCGGCCAGTTTTGAGGTTCTTAACCGGCTGGTTGCCCCCCCGATGGCCAAACTTGAGTTTGAAGGTCCTCCCGCCACAGGCCAGGCCAATCATCTGATGCCCCAGACAAATGCCGAAAATGGGACAGTGGCCGAGAAGTTCCCGCACCGTTTCAAACACGTAGGTCACCGCCGCCGGGTCGCCAGGACCGTTGGAGAGGTAAATCCCATCTGGTTGGAGGGAGAGAATTTCCTCCGCCGAAGTATGGGCCGGCACCACCGTCACTCGACATCCCCGCTCCCGCAGCCGCCGTAAACTGTTGAATTTCACCCCGCAATCAATGGTCACCACGTGGAAACGGTGTTCTTCCTCCTCTGCCTCCGGCAGCCCCCTGTCGAAATTGAAGGCCAACTGGTCCCGGGGCCCCTCGGTCACCGGTTTCTTCCTCTCCAACGGCGGGGTTGTGGCCCGCCAGAGGTAGGGATGGGAGGTAGTCACCAGGCGCACCAAATCCCGTCCCACCAATCCCGGCGCCGCCCGGCATTTGGCCAGCAAACTATGGGGGTCCAAATCCAAAGTGGAAAGGATGCCTTTCATGGCCCCTTCCAAGCGAATGTGGCGGGTCAGGGCCCGGGTGTCCACGCCCTCGATGGCGACTACGTTGTGCTCCCGCAAATATTCCCCCAACGATTTTTCGCTGCGCCAGTTGCTGGGCAGTTCGCTGTACTCCCGTACTATGAACCCCTCTACCTGCGGCCCCCGCGACTCCGGGTCTTCGGAGTTGATGCCGTAGTTCCCGATGAGGGGATAGGTCATGGTGACAATTTGGCC
>DTZQ01000665.1 GCA_012961305.1 Armatimonadota bacterium
AAATGCCGGGGACAATTTCGGCGTCGCTAACGTGCACCCTGAAGGTCCTAATGGAACTGAAGGTGTACACCATAGACCAGGACGGCAATCCCATCGAGGCCGGAGTGGAATTGTGGGAGCGAGTTAGAGGTGAATGGGTGAGAGTGCAGGAAACCGGTTCCCAACCGGAAGACCCCACCGCTCCGCCCGGGCCGGAGAATCCCTGCGTGGCAACCTTTAACCTGTTGGAGCCTGATGTGCCCTACAAACTGACCGCCAACGCCATGGGCCCTCCGGGGTACGGAGAAAAAGGGCCTTTCCTGGTGAGGCGGGGCTGTGAGCAAACCGAGGGAGTGGTTATTACTTTAGAAGAGGAACCGCCGGGAGAGGAAGAGCCGCCGTAAGGTTCCGGCTCAGCATTCAAAATACTGGGCAGGGGTCTGAAGGCTGCTTTTCCCTCACTCTTCCAACTTCAACCGCAGGCGGGTGTCCGTCAGGCAAGCCAAGGCCCGGTTGATAATGTCCACCGCTTGCCGTTCAACGGTGGGGCCGATGGCCGCCCATACCTCCTTCAACTCCTCGTAAGTGGTTTCGCTCTGGCCCAAGAGGTTCCAGAAAGGCCGTCCTACCAGGAGTTCTTTCCCGTACTCGAAAGTCCGGCGAATGGGCATCCAGCGGAACTCAGCCCCCTCGCCGTAGGGATTGAAAGCGCAACCTAAGATGATGTCGGTGTGGGGCCGGTTGTGCAGGGCAAAGGCCCGCAGCATTTTCCGCTTCAGGGCCGCCGAGGCCGTAGTGTCGTGCTTGCCACTGCTTTTCATCTCCACCAGCCACACATGTTCTCCTCGTTGCAAATATAAATCCACCCGCTGCTCATCCTCAATGGCCTCCGGGGCCCGGGGATTTTGGGCGGCGAGAAGGGCCGCTTTTTCCGCTTCCGTATCCGGCTTTCGCACTCGGTCTTTGTAGTCGGCCAAAATGTCGTCAATCAGGAGGAGCGTTTGCGGGTTGAGGTAGCCTTTCACCTCGTACTGGGGAAGGACGCGGTCGAACTGATGCCGGGCCAGGACGAGGGCAAGGTCCTCAAACACCGTACCCAAGCCAATTTTAATCGGCCCTGTCAGGCTGTCCAGCAGGTCAAGGCCCGGAAGCGTAAGTTGCAGCCAGACGTTGTGCAACTGCTCCCGCCGCTTGCGCAGTTGTCGCTCGTCGCCAATTCGGGCCAAAATCCGGTAGAATCCCTCCTCAATAGTTTCGGCTGCGGCCTCCCGCGTTGCCTTGTCCATCCTACTCTCCTTAGCCTGAGACTACTTGCCATTATAAGCCAAATCCTCACCCGTGTCAAGAATAGCCTTGTGCTCTTCACCCCGAAGACTCCCTTTCCCCGCAACGTGGAACTTCCCTCCCGAATGGTAAGAGTAAAAGTGGGTCAAAAAGGGTAAATTAAAAAAGTGGTGGGGGAAGGAGGTCGAGTCATGCGAACGCGGCAATTGACCTTGGGGTTTTTAGTCCTTCTGGGGATGGTGAGTGGCCGAGGGACTGACCAAGTCTGGGCCGACCCGGACCGGCGGGAACGCATCCTTCTCGACTGCGACGACCGGACGCGCTTTCGGGTGGCGGTGGCCCCGTTCGCCTACGCCGGGCGGGCGGGGGGAACTCACTTTGGAGAGCAATTAGCAGAGCGGTTGGCCTACGCGCTACGGCGCGTCCATCGAGTTCTGGACCCCATTCTGCCGGACAGAACGGAGCACACAGCCCGACGGTTAGACATCTTCCTGGAGCGGGACCTCACCCCGCGGGAGGCCCGCCACCTGCGGGTGGCCCTGCGGGCCGATACGCTGCTCACCGGCCGGATTTCCTACACCGCGACGGAGGTGCGGGTGGAGATGGTCTCTCTGCGCACCGGCCGGGTGCTAACTACGGCCCAGACCTGGGGCTATGGGTACAACGAACTGCTGCTGCGGGTGGGAGAATTGGCGGAAAAGTTGGCCGACCGGTTCCCCCTGGCCGGACGCATTACCAACGTGGAGTGGAATCGGCGGCGGTTCCGCATCAATTTGGGGCGGCGGCACGGCTTGCGGGAGGGAGCGGAGGTGAAAATCCTGCGGTCCGTGTTCTACGAAGATTACGAAGCCCCACGTTTCATCTCCGACCGGGAGGTAGGCTGGGGACAGGTGCACTACCTCCATTCTACCTCGGCCCGGGTCATTCTCCTGGAACTGCGCCCCGGAGAGGAATTGGAGCGGGATTTGCGGGTAGAAGTGGTCCCGGAACCGGAACGGCCCGATTTCTACTACTACTTCCGCCCCTGGGCGGTTCCGCCCTTCGTTCCTTACTACCCCTGGCCGCAAATACATATCAGCCTGACCCTAAACCGCCCCTTGGGGGCAACCTATCGCCTGGGCGAACCGTTTCTGTTGACCTACATGGTGTCCGAAACCTGTCGGGTGGAGATTTGGGACTGCCTGCCCGACGGACGACAGGTGCTTCTGCGGCGCAATGACTGTGCCTGTGCCGGTCGGCGCTACTTCCTGCGTGGCTACATTACCCCGCCCTGTGGCCGGGAGGAAATCCTCCTCAAAGCCTGGGGACCGAGGGGCTACACTGAACGGCGCGTGCACTTCTACGTACGGCCTTAGTTTCCTCTACTCCTTCACCGGCAGCGGGGGACGGTTTACCCCGCCTAAGTTGTACTAAGCGTCAACGCTCGGGCAAAGCAGGGGAAGCGTGCTCAAGCACGCTGGGAGCCAGCATCCGGCCACTTCAGCGTCCTTTCACCACTCAACCCCTACGTTACGTGGGAGTCAACGTCTTGGCTGAGCGGCCTAAGGTTGCTCAGCCTGGGGCTTGAGCCTCAGGTTCCAGAATTGGAGTGGACAGTTGGGGCCAGATGGGTTATAATCAGAGCCATGACGGAGAGCCTCCAACGTGTGGCGCGGGTTTTGCAGGAGCAGACCTCGGCTGAGGTGCGTTTTGACCCGGTGACGCGGGTGCTGTACCGCACGGACGCCAGCATTTACAGCCTCGAACCCTTAGGCGTGGTGCTGCCCCGCCGCCGGGAGGACTTGGTGGCTGCGGTGCGTTTGACCGCTGAACATGGCTTGCCGGTGCTGCCCCGCGGCGCGGGGACCGGCCTGGCAGGACAGGCCATCGGTACGGCGGTGCACTTGGATTGCTCCAAATATCTCCGTCGCATCCTCGAAGTCAACCCGGAGGAACGCTGGGCGCGGGTGGAGCCCGGCCTGGTGTTAGACGACCTCAATGCTTACCTCGAGCCTTTCGGGCTCCAGTTTGGCCCCGACGTGGCCACCAGCAATCGGGCCACCCTGGGAGGCATGATAGGCAACAACTCCGCCGGCGCCCGCTCGCTCCTCTACGGCAAAACCGTAGACCACGTGCTCTCCCTCAACGTAGTATTGGCTGAGGGCCTCGAGGTCACCTTCGGCCCCCTCACCTCCGAAGAATTGGCCGCCAAATGCCGGCTGGACACCCGCGAGGGCCAACTCTACCGCAAAGTCGTCCGCCTGGTGCAAGAGCATCGGGAGGAGATCCTGGCCCGCTACCCTCAAATCCAGCGGCGGGTGAGCGGCTACAATTTGGACCAGTTCGTCAGGGAGCAACCCTTTAACCTGGCCAAACTCATCGTAGGTTCCGAGGGCACTTTGGGCGTGGTGGTGGAAGCGAAACTCAACCTCGTGCCCCGCCCGGCGGCGAAGGGTCTGGTCATAGTCAATTTTGCAAGCCTGCTGGCAGCGCTGGAGACAGTGGCAGCCATCCTGACCACCGGCCCGGCGGCGGTGGAACTTTTAGACCGTTACATTTTGGATTTGACCCGTCAGAGTTTGGAGTACGGACGGCGACTGCGGTCTTTCCTCACCGGCGACCCGGACGCGCTGCTGTTGGTGGAATACTACGGCACCTCGCGGGAGGAAGTGGCGGAAAAGGTGGGGGCGTTAGAGGCCCTGCGGCGCAGCAATTCGGGGATACAGAGGTTCACTCCGGTTCTGGAGCCGAGCGTGCAGGCGAATGTGTGGCAAGTGCGCAAGGCGGGAGTGGGGCTGCTGTTCGGCCTCCGCCGCGAGCGCAAACCCATTTCCTTTGTAGAGGACACGGCGGTGCCGGTGGAGCGGCTGCCGGAGTTTGTCCGCCGCTTCCAGGAAATCGTTGCTGCTCAGGGTACGGAGGTGGCCATTTACGGCCATGCCGGGGCCGGCTGTCTGCACCTTCGCCCCTGTCTCAACTTAAAGGAGGCGGAAGAAGTGACCCGCCTGCGGGCCATCGCGGAGGCGGTGCGCGATTTGGTGCGGGAGTTCGGAGGGGCCATGAGCGGGGAACACGGCGATGGTCTGGCCCGCAGTGAATGGAACGAGTACCTGTTTGGCCCGCGGCTCTATCAGGCCTGGCGGGAGGTCAAAGCGGCCTTTGACCCAGAGGGAAGGATGAACCCCGGCAAAATTGTGGAGGCCCCACCGATGGATGCAAACCTTCGCTACGGGCCCCACTACTGCACCTCCCCCCCGCCGTACACTTACTTTCGCTTCGCCGCTGAAGGGGGATTCGCTTCCGCGGTGGAGTTGTGCAACGGCGCAGGGGTATGCCGCAAAGGCAACGAAGGGGTGATGTGCCCCTCCTTCATGGCTACCTGGGAGGAGGAACATTCCACGCGCGGGCGGGCCAATGCCCTGCGGGCGGCCTTGAGCGGCACCTGGCCCGGTGGGGGTCTGGACGACCCCCGGCTTTACCAGGTGCTGGAGTTATGCCTCCAGTGTAAAGGTTGTAAGGCCGAATGTCCGTCGGGGGTAGACCTGGCCCGGCTCAAGGAGGAGTTTCTGGCCCACTACTACGAGCGGCACGGTGTCCCTTTGCGGGCTTGGGTGTTCGGACACATTGCCACTTTCAACCGCCTGGGCTGCACCTTCGCACCGGTGTCCAACTGGTTGCGGCGCACGCGCTTGGTCAAGTGGCTCCTCTACCGCCTGGTGGGAGTGCATCCCCGCCGTACTCTGCCGCCCTTCGCCCGCCCCACCTTTGAGGCCTGGTTCCGCCGGCGCGCGGTTTCCCTGCCGGGACCAGGGAGGGGGAAGGAGGGACAAGTCGCCACCCCGCCTCAGGAGCGAGCCATCAATTCGCCAACTCACCAACTCACTAACTCAGTAACCGAGAGGCGGGGCCAGGTGGTCTTTTTTGCTGACACGTTCCTGAACTACAACTATCCGGCCATTGGGCAGGCAGCGGTAGCCGTCCTGGAAGCGGCGGGATACGAAGTTATCCTGCCCCGCCGAAGTTGCTGTGGACGTTCGCTTATTTCCCAGGGGCTGCTGTGGGCAGCGAAAAAGCAGGCCCGGCGGAACCTGGAACTTCTGTGGCCCTACCTGGAGCAGGGGCTGCCTGTGGTCGGCTGTGAACCCAGTTGTCTTCTCACCCTGCGGGACGATTATCCCGATTTGCTGGCGGACGAGCGAGCGGTCCGGTTGGCGGAACATACCTTCCTGCTGGAGGAGTTTTTACAGCGGGAGATGGAACGAGGACTGGAATTGCCCCTTCGGGAAATGCCGGGCCGGGTGTTGTTTCACGGCCACTGCCACCAGAAGTCGCTGGTGGGCACCGCACCTACGCTGGCCGTGCTGCGGGCGGTGCCGGGCCTGGAGGTGGAGGAAATTGACAGCGGTTGCTGTGGAATGGCCGGGGCTTTCGGCTACGAGGCGGAACACTACGAACTCTCCCTGGCCATTGGGCGGCAGCGGCTTTTTCCGGCCATCGAGGCGGCCGGGGAGGAGGTGCTCATTGCCGTCTCTGGAGTCTCCTGCCGTCAGCAAATTGAGCAGGGCACGGGCCGCCAGGCCCGACACTGGGTGGAAATACTGGCCCAGGCCCTCTCCATTTGACCGCTACTCTGTCAACCCCTCAGGGTTTATGCAGTTAGCCAAGGAACCACCCGGAAGAACAAGAAAAACTGACATCCCCAGCCTTTTCCACCTCTTGAGAGCCTAAGGTTCAGGACCGCCTCTGCCCGCTACTTGACATTTTCCCGTTTCCCCAGTACAATTAGGGTGGTGAGTGATTTGCAACCGCTTACCATCCCGATACTGGGTACTCGATACTGCTATCCAGCATCAGGGCAGAGGGTGAGCGAGGGAGGAGCAGGGGCGTGCTTGATTGGACGGAGGTGCAACAGCAAATACAGCGGATGGCCCAGGAGCAGGTGCAGGTGACGGCAGAGCGAGAGGACAAACTGTCCCTCGCCCTGGAGCGCGTGGCCCGCTACGGGGAAGAGGGGTGGTTGGCTCTGGCGGCCAAAATCGCGGGAAGCAGAACTTCCTGGCTGGTGGCGGAACTGACTGCTCCGCTGACCACGCGGGTGTCCGCGCCACCCTGCCCGCGTCCTCTGAGCGTACTGGCCGCCGACGGCTCTCAGATTTTCCCCGACCGCCACGAAAGCGTGCCCTGTTATTTGCTCAACATTGGGCGGGTGGCCCTGCACTACGGCCAAGAGCAGCGGCCTCTGTTGGACAGCCGGGCTTACCTGGGCTATCGGGAACAGGACGTGTACCAGTTCTGGGGCGGCCAGCGCATCCTGGTGACGCCAGAGGTCGTGGCCGCCAGGCGCAAAGTGCGGGAGTTCGAGGCCCTCGCCGACCTCGCGGAAAAGCAGAACACCGGTGCGCCCCGGGTGGCCCTGACCGATGGGTCTCTGATTATGTGGGGGCTGGAGAGCAAGCCCTCGGACTTCCAGCAGGAGGTCCTGCACTCGCTCCTCCGGGCCCTCAGCCGCCTGCGGAAGCAAAGGGTGCCGGTGGTGGGGTACATCAGCCGTCCGGCCAGCGCGGATGTGATTTACGCCCTGCGAGTGGGCGATTGTGACCAGGAGCGGGCCAACTGTGACCGCTGTCCCCACCTGCCCGCGCGAATGCGCAATGGCCGACCGGTGCAACTCACTCTGAGTCGCTATGCCCTGGAGGTGCTCCCCTGTGCGACGGTGGAGGGTTTGACCGACGAAATGCTGTTCGGGGCTTACCTCGAACCGGGCGAGCGCACGGCAGTATTTCACAGTCAATCGCGGATTCTTCAGCACTACGGCGAGCACGCGGTGGACTTCTTCTACCTGCAGGTGGGCACAGAGGTAACCCGCTTAGAGGTGCCCCGGTGGGTGTCGGAGGAGAGAACCCTGCTGGAGTTGGTACACGCCGCAGTGCTCGACCAAGTGGAAAAGGGTGGAGGTTATCCGGTGGCGCTGACGGAGGCCCACGAACAGGCGGTCCTGCGGACGGCCGACCGGGAGATGTTCCTGCACCTGTTAGAGCGTGCTTTCGTGGGACGCGGCCTGGCAGCGCCGCTGTCTCCCAAAGGCCTCTCCAAACGCCGCCCCCGAATTTAGAGGGCAAAAGAGCCATGTCCGAACACTTAGGCGAAGTCATTGAGAGCAGCACGACGGTGGTGAGGGCCCAGTGTCGCCAATGGGACTGGGTGCCCTCGCTGGGGGCCTTGGTGCGGGTGGACACCGAGCCGGAGCCGGTGTACGGCATTGTCTCCCACATCGCCACGGGCAGCCTGGACCCCTATCGGCGGCCCACCGCCTACGGCAAGACCACCGAGGAGTTGCGCCGGGAGCAACCCCAGATTTTTGAACTGCTCAAAACGGAGTTTCAAGCGGTGCTGGTCGGCTACCTGGAGGGCGAAAGAATGCGCTCCGGCCTGCCCCCCCAGCCACCCCGGCTGCACAGTTTCGTGTACCTCTGTGGGCCGGAGGAAGTTCGGCGTTTCACCGCCGGGTTGGAATACTTGCGCTTGCTGCTCAGCGTCAGTTCCGGCGTGCCTGCGGATGAACTGTTGTTAACGGCGGCGCGGACGGCCTGGGAAGCCCATGGCTACGACCGGGCCTACCTCATCGCCGTGGGCAAGGAACTGGCCCGGCTGCTTAAGGACGATTACGACCGCCTGCGGGCCCTGCTGCGGCGGCTGACAGAGGGTTCGCCTTCGGCCAAACCGAAATCTTCCGAGGGGAGATGGGAGACGGAAGACCGGTCTCCGGTCACCGGCCCCCGGTCAGGTGAAACGCCACCGGCATCGGCCTGCTGAGGGCTGAAGGCTAATGCTCATAGCCATCGGGTTTTATCCGGTGGCAAGGGACAGGTTGACGAGGGAAGCGGAAAGGAGTACAATGGAGGGGAGGAGGAAAAGGCAATGGAGGAACGGGAACATCTTTTGGGCGTGGTCACTAAGGGTTCCCTCACGGAGGGACTGGAAATGAAGTTGAACCCGGCGGGCAGCGTAGAAGACCTCAAGGCCGGGAAGTTCGTGGTGATTCAGGGTCAGAAGCACGATTTTTTCGGCCTCATCACCGACGTGAAACTGGACGCTTCCCATCCCCACATCCTCGTCCATCCGCCTGAGGAGGAAGAGGCCCTCTGGCGTGAGGTTCTGGCCGGAGATGGAACTTACGCCACCGTCGCACTGCGGCCCATGCTCATGCTGCCCCGCGAGGAGCCGGAGGCTGAGCCCCAGCCGGTCAAGACCATCCCCGGCCACTTTGCCCCGGTGTTTGAAGCGCGGGAAGGGGACGTGAACCGCATTTTCGGCGACGAGCGGGCGAGTCCCAGCCATTTCTACATCGGCCAGCCCCTGGACATGGAAACGCCGGTGTGCCTCGATTTGGAGCGGTTTGTGGAGCGCAGCAACGGCATTTTCGGCAAGACCGGCACCGGCAAGACCTTCCTCACCCGCTTGGTCCTTTCGGGCCTCATTCACCGCAAGCACGGTGAGGTGGTCAACCTCATTTTCGACATGCACAACGAATACGGCTGGAGTGCGCAGGTGGAAGGAGGACGGGGGGCCTTTGTAAAAGGACTGAAACAACTCTTTGGGTCCCGGGTGGCCATTTTCTCCCTGAACCCGGAGTCCACCCACCGGCGGGGAACCAAGCCAGATGTGGAAGTGCATCTGGCCTACGAGGACATCCACGTGGAGGACATCGCCCCGCTGCAGGATGAACTGCGGCTCAACGTAACCGCGGTGGAATCGGCCTATGCGGTGGTGGCCCGCTACGGCAAAGAATGGCTCCAGGCCCTGTTAGAAGCGGACATCAAGGAACTGGCGGAGGAAGTGCGGGCCCATCCCGAATCCCTCTCTGCCCTGCAGCGCAAACTGCGGCTTCTGAAGTTCCCCTTCCTGCACCGGGAACGAAAAGGCCCGGACGTGATTCAAACGATGATGGAGCACATTCAGCGGGGCACTCACATCGTACTGGAGTTCGGCCCCCAGACCAGCCTGCTCTGCTATCTGCTGGTGGCGAACATCATCACCCGGCGCATTCACGAATCGTACGTGCGACAGACGGAGCGCTATCAAGCCACCCAAAACCCCGCTGACCGGCCCAGGCATTTGGTCATCACCATCGAGGAGGCCCACAAGTTCCTCAGCCCGGCCGCCGCCCGACAGACCACCTTTGGCACCATCGCTCGCGAAATGCGCAAGTACTACGTTACCCTGCTCATCATTGACCAGCGCCCCTCCGGCATTGACGATGAAATCCTCTCCCAAATTGGCACCCGCATCATTGCCCAACTGAACGACGAAAAGGACCTCCAGGCGGTTCTCACCGGCACCAGCGGCACCAGCGGCCTGCGCAGCGTGCTGGCGAGCCTGGACAGCCGCCAGCAAGCCCTGGTTTTGGGCCATGCTGTACCCATGCCCGTGGTGATTCGGACCCGCAACTACGACGAGGAATTCTACGCGGCCCTGGGCGCATCCGCCCTGACCCTGGAGGAGGAGCAGGCCCAGTTGGAAAGCGACCTGGCGGCGGTGTTTGGGACTTGAGAAAGCCTGGGAACAGCCGGCCAATTGAGCCATTTCCAAAATCATGAGGTTGCATTGGAGGAGGGGTTATGGTATAATAACGACGAAGGCGTGGGGCACGGTAGAGGGAAAGGGCAAGTTGATGGAGGTAAGGAGTAACGGGAGAAGAGAAGATTACCCCGGAGGCCATTGAGGGTCTGGAGGAGTTTGTCACGGACCTGATGATTAGAAGGC
>DTZQ01000666.1 GCA_012961305.1 Armatimonadota bacterium
GGCGTTCTTCAGGTGTTAGTTCCATTTCCCTTCCTCCACAAAGACTGACGAAGAGGCAAAATTTGTTGCTCCCTCATTTATATCCCCCTCAGGCATACTTAAGAGTTACGCAGTTGAACTGTGTAACCTTTTTCTTAATTATACACGATTTTGTATAATTTGTCAAGACCTCCAGTTACTTGCATTTCACCCCACAATATAGTATAATCCTTTGCGCCTGTCAAGGATAAGCGTTCGGTAGTCAGCCATGCGAGAACCACTTAGATTGTTGCTCATCGGGGCCGACCCGCCCATCCATTTCCGCCTGCTGACGGAGTTGGTGGGGCAGGTGCCGGAGTTGGAACTGGCGGGCCTGGCCCTCAGTCATGAGGATGCGGACGAGCGGGCCCTCTTGCAGGAAACTGCGCAGCGGCTCGGAGTGCCCTTCTACGAGAACGTGGCTGCGGGTCTGAAAACGGCCAACGCTGTGGTACATTTAGGGCCCTATGGCCTGCGGGGACGGGTGCTGCTGGAACTGTTGACCGCGCCGGAACTGCGCGTGCTCTTGGTGGACAAGCCGTTGGCTATTTCCCGACCGGATTTGGAATTGGTAGAACGTTCCCTGTTGGTGCGACCGGATGTGGCGGTGTGGCCTCTGTTGAGTCTGCGGGCCGATGCCCGCTACCGATTGGTACAGCGGCTTTATGCGGCGGGATTGGTGGGGGAGGCCCGAAAAATCACCGCCACCCGTCCTCACCGACTGGGTTCGCGGCCCCGCTGGTTCTTCCAGCGAGGTTTGTATCCCAGCATAGTGGCCGATTTGTGTGTGCACGATGTAGATGCGGTGCGGTTTCTCACCGGCCTGGAAATCACTTCCGTGGAGGGAACTTACGAGGTGGTACGGCCCACAGAGGGCCGGCTGCTGCCAGTATTTGGAAGCATTACTCTGTGGCTGGAAAACCAAGCCGTAGCCCACCTCACGGCCGATTGGCTAACTTTCCCCACCGCTCCCTATCACGGGGCCTGCACCTTTGAAATTGGGGGTTTGGTGGGCAGGATACTACTGGTCACCGATGGGGCAGGGCGAGGCCTGTGGGTAGAAAGTTCTCATCGGGCGGCGGAGAAGCGGCTACGGACAGCACTCGCCGCGGAGCCGGAAACGTCCTCCTGGGAATGGCAGCGGGAGGGAGGGGAACCTCAATACTTTCGCATCTTCATCCCTCCAACGGATTATGGGGCCGATTTCCGCACCCTGCTGAGGGCTTTCCTTGCCCCGCCGGAGGAACAACCCGCCTGGCTGCCCACGGCTGCGGACCTGCTGCGGGCTACCCGGCCGGTGGTCGGGGAGGCTGAACCAGCGGGTTCCTCCTTTACCACGGGTTGAACTCTTTTGGGTACTGAACCAATTGCGTAGGTCCTGTAATGGGGGAATACTGATGAACATACTATGGGCACTCATTTTTGCCCTTCTGCTGTTACCGGATGGTAGTTCGGGGGAAGTGCCGCGAGTGGCCCTGGGGGGCAAGTATGCCTCCACTTACTATCCCTTGCTGGACCGCTTAGGGGTGCGACGGGAGACCCTTGAGCCGGCCCAGTTGAGGGAGGCGGCGGCCTTACGGCCCTTTTCCCTGGTGCTCGTTTCCCATCTGGAGCGGTGGCTCACCCCTGAAGAGGAGGGGGGCCTGCGGGCCTATCTGGAGGGCGGGGGGAAGGTGTTCTTGGAACTGGCCTCCTTTCCCTCGGCGGAACTGCTTCCCGGCGAGGTCATACAGGGTTGGTCGCCCGATGTGCGGGTGGACGCACCGGAACATCCGCTCTTCGAGCGGGCCCGCGGGGTTGGTACTCCGCCCCACTTCCGCTACGGCATGTGGGGAGCGGGGATTCTCACCTCGGAGACGGAAACCCGGCGCATCTTGGCCCGCTGGTTCGTCCCCCCGGGGCGGGAATACGCAGGGCCTCGGGCGGAGGGCTTTGCCCGCGAACCGGCGGCCCTGGTCGTCGTCCGGGTGGGAAAGGGGGAATTGGTCTACGGCGGGGCGGCCTTCGCCTTTGCCCA
>DTZQ01000667.1 GCA_012961305.1 Armatimonadota bacterium
CCATGCTGGAGGCGGAGGAATTGGACGCGGTGTACCTCAGCCTCCCGGCCCACGTCCACGGCGAGCCGGAGAAAGCAATCATCGAGCGCGGTCTGCCGTTCTTCGTGGAGAAACCCGTCGCTCGCCACCTGGAAACGGCCCGCGAAATTGAGGCCCTGGTGCGGGGGAAGGGACTTATCACCTGCGTGGGCTACCAACTGCGCTACTGCGGCACGACTGACCTGGCGCAGGAACTGCTGACCGACCGGACCATTGGCCTGGCGGTGGGCAAATACTGGTGCGGCAGCGGCCGGGGCGACCCTGCCCACTGGGTGCGGCAGTGGGAGAAGTCAGGGGGGCAGTTAGTAGAGCAGGCCACGCACACCATTGACCTGATGCGCTATCTGGTGGGGGAAATCGCCACCGTTTACTGCCGCCAGACCTCGCGCTTTCTGTCCGAAATTGACTGTCCCGATACTAACTGCGTCCTGTTCGAGTTCGCCAACGGAGCCCTGGGTTCGCTCACCACTTCTTGGGCCTACGAGCCTCGGGACTGGTCCCATGCCAACGTGATTGACATCCTCTACGACACTTCTTTACTCCACTGGACGGCCGGCGTGCTCATCGTGACCAAGGAGGGTCAGACGACGAAGCACCGCCCACCGGGACAGAGCATTGACGCGGTCTTTGTAGAGGCAGTGCGCACTGGTGACGGTTCAGCCATTCGCTCCCCCTACTCCGATGCGGTGAAGAGCCTGGCGGTCTCTTTAGCGGCCAACGAATCGGCCCGACAGGGCAGGCCGGTGGAGGTAAGGGTTTAAATGGAAAGGACACTGCTGATGGGGGTGGCCTGGGGGCTGGGGCTGGCGTGGGGGCGTCAGCCCTGGCTCAAGGTGCGGGTCGGCTTGCAGACTGGACGATGACGGTGGACGAACAGGGCGTCCCCCGCTGGTAGGGTACGGGCGAGGAATGGGTCCGGAGATTGGGTTTTGCCCAACGAGATGAAGGTCCGGGTGCAAGTGCGGGAGAAAAACGGAGGAGACGATGAACATACGGTTGGTGTTGGTGGCCTTAGGGGCTTTAGGGCTGCCAGTTTCGGGGGCGCTGGCCAGGGTGGAGCCCCTCATTGAGCCTGCGCTCTCGGAGAAAGAGGTAGCGAATTTGAAAAGGCAGGTTGAGCCCATCATGAGTTTAAGTGTTGAGGACCTACGCCGGCTCATCCCGCCCAAAGCGGGCATTTATTTCGTTGGCTGCCCCAATTGTGAAGGGGGGGCGCAAGAGAAGAATATGGCCTGGGATTTTAGCCGTCCCAACGAGATTTACTGTCAGTTTTGCGGTCATCGTTTTCCCAGCGAGAAGTATCCGGCCAACAAAGTGGTCAAAGTCATCACCCCCGCGGGCAACGAGGTGGAATACCGGGCGTACGAGGACCCGCAGACGGGCTATCTGTATCACTTTGAAGCCCGGCGGTTGGACCTGATGCGCCGTTATTTCAGCAGTGCTGCCTACCGCCTTGCTTTGCTCTACTGGGCTACCAAGGGGAAAGAGTACGCCTACCGCTCGGCAGTCATCATTGAGCGTTTTGCCGAAGTCTACCCCGACTACGCCCTGCACACAGACCTGCCCTATCGGCAGAAGGTTTTCTACGATGGCCCGCCCCGGAAGCCGCTGCCGGGGAGTCCTTACCGGGTGAGCCGCTGGTCTTGGTGGGCCTATGGGGACATTCCCAGAAATCTCCTGCTCGCCTACAGTCTAATTTACGACAGCGGCGCCCTGGAGGAACTTTCTGCGGACCTAAGGACGGAAGTTAAAGAGCGCATAGAGAACGACTTCTTCCGCGCCAGTGTCGAGTTCGTGCTGCTGAACCCAGAGACGCTGAGCAATATGTCGCCCGGGCTCTGGCGAAGCCTTATCTACGCTGGCCAGTTGCTGCAGGAGCCGCGTTACCTTCAGGAGGCCAAGTCCCGCCTCAACCGCCTACTCACCGAGAAATTCTGTTATGACGGGGCCTGGTGCGAGGGTGCGCCATCCTACCATCGGCAAACCATCTTCAGTCTCAAGCAAGTAGTAGACACGCTCAGGGGGGTGGGCGAAGCGGTGGAGCCGGAGAAACAGTTTCCCCTGTATCCGCGGGCCTTTGAGGTCTTTTACACCTGGGTGCTTCCCGATGGTCGGTGCGTGCCGGTGAACGACACCTGGTCCACCTCTCGCGCCGGTAAACCCGAAGAGGCAAAGCCCTACCTGTTGCCCAGCATCGGCCACGCCTGCCTTGCCCGCGGCCAGGGGGAGAAGGCTTTCCAAGTCCACCTGCTCTTTAACCGCGGCGGTGGCCATCAGCACGCGGACCACTTGGGGATAATCCTGTGGGCCTACGGCAAAGAGATGCTGTCTGACATCGGCTATACCCACACGCGCTACCGCATCTGGACCATCTATACCCCCAGCCACAACACCGTGACCGTGGACGGGCAAAGCCAAGCCTGGAGTCATGAGGGCCGACGTACCCACGGCAACCTGCTCTTCTATGATGTCACTGACCGATGGGCACAAGCGGTGGCTGTGGACAACCCCTCCGCCTACCCGGGGAGGGTGCAGACCTATCGCCGTTTCCTCGCGGCGGTGGCCGCAGATGGGGAACGAAACTATGTGGTGGATGTGTTCGACGTGGTCGGCGGGAGCATCCACGACTATTTCCTCTACGGCAGCGCGGACGAGTCCCAGACGCTGGAACTGGCCACCGACTTGAAGCCCAGGCCCCAAGGGCTTCTACCCGAAGGGGCCGAGTTCATCGAACCCTACGGCGAAAGCGATGCCCGCATGGCCAAAGCACCCTGGTTGCTCTACGGCTTTTTGCGCCAGGTTAAGGAGGGTGAACTGCCAGCGCAGTTGCCCCTGCGGGCTACTTTCCGTTACCCAGAGGAAGGCGACTTGGGACTGCTGGTCTTGCTCTGGGCCCCGCAGGGATGTCACGTTTTTACCACCGAGTCTCCGGCCCTCCGGCCAGCGAAGGAGAACGATGCCCGGCTCTGGGAGAGTGTACGGCAAGGGCTTCTGGTACGCCGGGAGGGGGAAGCACCAACTCACAGCCGGTTCGCGGCGGTGCACGTTCCCTTCCGGCAGACGCCGGCCGTGAAGGCGGCCCGGATGCGGCGGCTTTCCGAAACGGCTTTGGCCCTTGAGGTCGAATGGGAAGACGGCAAAGACCTGCTCCTCTACGCCGGCCCACAGATGCAAAAGGCCAACTTCACCTGGGAGGGCAAGCCCATCGTTTTTCGTGGGTTCTGGGGAGTGCTTCAACTTCGCGGCGGCAGGCTTGTCCAAGCGCACGTTCTTGGGGAGGAACTTGCTTGGGGGGAGAGCAGACTGCAGGGCGGTGGATTAGTGAGCGGGCCACTGCTAAGCGCGCGCCGGCAGACCTCTGACCGTCCAGGTGCATTGGTCACCTCCGGGGTCTGGCCCCGGGAGGAGTTGCCCGGACGGGTTGCCCTGGTGGTCTTCGCCGACGGCACGCGGCAGGGATTCACCATCCGCCGGGCGGTTCAAGAAGGTGACCGGACCATTTTGGAAGTGGAGGAAGACGTCCCCTACCTCATCGGCGAGGATGGGAAAGAAGTTAAAAGTCAACTCTGGCCACAGTGGAAATTTCCTGGGCCGGTCCGGGTGGAAGTGGCCCTGGGCAACAGTGTAGCCTCTCCCTTTTAATCCAGCACCCGGGCGCGGATGGTGTGGAGATAGACTCCCGGCGAGTCAATCTCGAAGAGCAAAGTCTTGCTCGTCGTCCGAAGGTAGTCAGCGACCATTTTGCCGGGGACGACGAACGATTGTTCCCTCCAACTTGGGGCTGGTTCCACTTTCCCAATCGTGCGGTAGGCCCGGCCATCAAATACGCGAACTTCTGCCCGGCTGGGGCAGAAGAGATGTAGGCTGACTTCGATGTCTTTACCAACGGGGGGGGTGTTTAGGGCAAAATTCGGCCCGCCGCGGCCGGGTAGCGTCCTGCCGAAGCGCGCCATCCGACCTTTGTAGTTCTTTGGCTTGCTCCACTGTCCGTCGCGCACAAAGTTCACCCCGGGGGAATGCACCCGGTCATCGCTGTCAGCCTCCTCACCGGCGATGAGGATAGTCCAATTCCTGCCCAGTTCGCCCCCCGGCGCCAGAGGAACCGTCGGAACCGCATCAGACACCCGCCGCTGCTTCCCGTTCAAGGGGACCACTACTGTTCGCTGGACCAGGCCCAAAGTCTTGAAAAGGACGATTTGCGCCTCTTTTTCAATCTCCGGTGAACAGGCGACTCGACAGGTGAAAATCCGACTGGCCCCGGGCTTGAGTTCATAGGACTGCGTTCCACCTGTTCTGACCTGCATATGCTCTGGGACCTCCACGGTCAACTGTCCAGCGAGTGATTTCGAGGTCAGATTTACCAGCAGGCATTGTAATTCCACCTCGTCGGTCTTGTCACAGGTGACCTCTTTCTGCAAGGGCAGCAAAAGCGGATAGGTGTTGTCAGCAAGGAGCACTGCGCCCCAATTGTTGGCTACCTGGTCCAGGTGGCAGGAGACCTTCCCCTGAGAGAATTTGGTGGCCAGCGCTTTGGCCCCTTGGTCGTCCACGAAAAAGGCGTACTTGGGCGGCCGGGGGCAGGGAAGGTTAAGGGTAACCGCAAAGGCCCGGTCACCCGGTTGACTGCCCAACAGCAGTACCAAGTGATGCGACAAACTGCCCCTCTGCTTCTTATAGTGTTCCACAATGTAGTTTGGCGGCAGACCGTACACTTCTATACCCTCCCTGAGGCGCGACCTCACCAGGGCAGGCAAAAGGTGAGCACACAGGGGGTAAGCGCGGGGGAGGCAGATAACTTCGCCCTTGCCTTGCTGGATGCGGCTCGCCGCCGTTTGTCCATCAGCCCATTGCGCAAGGGGTATGGCTGCTGGGCTCAGGTTCAGAGTTGTCGCTTCCACCCCCGGCCAGAAAGAAGTGGGCACCTGAGGAATGCTCTGGGTCAGCATCACCTCTCCCTTCCGCTCCTCGCCGAACTCGACTCCCAAAAGTTGCTGCATTTCAGGGGACAGTTCCCAGGCAGCAGGATGGGGCTGGAACCGTTTTATATACTCTTTGGTGGGCGGGGAGGGCAAGGGTGCTCCCAAAGCGATGAGCGAGCCACCTTGTTTGACAAAGGCTTCCAGCGCAGCAGTTTGCTCGCGAGTGTACCCGGTGAGCAGTGGCATTACAATGACTTCGAAACCTTCGACCTCCGGGGGCCGAAAGAAGTAGCGCACCGGCAGATGCGCTCTCTGAAGGGGCTGCCATACCATAGCCACCCACTGACAGACGGGCCGTTCCAGAGCAGGCCGCTCCGGTAACGCACCCCAGGGCACGTGATACCGGGGCAGGATAATTCCGACTCGCGCCACGTTGGTCGCTCCTGCATAATAGGGTTCCAAACGTTGAACACTCAAAATACCCTCCAGCCAGGCCCGCCAGCGCCAAAGGGTGTCCAGACCGTCCACATTGCCTACGCCGTGGAAGAAATGGAGATAGGAGAACTGATGACAGCCGTCCTTGGTCGCCGTAAGAATCGCCCCTTGACTTACAAAGTAGGCATGGCGCAAGGGCATATTCTCCGGCATGTGCATGTAGTGGGTATGAATGAGGGTTGGCTTTCCGGCCGCCAAGGCTTCGGTCAGGGAGACAATGCCCCGCAGTAGGGCAAACTCCCGCAGGAACGGCACATCAAAGGCCAGCCGGAGTTGGACGTTCTGAAGGTCCAAGTGCTCTGACCGCGAATGGGCCAGGACGGTCTCGAGGGTGGAGGCATAGTAGGGCCCAGCGGGATAGTCTATGGTCTGGAGGTCTGGCTGCAGGGATTTAACATAGCCTAAGAGTTCATGGTACTGCTCATGAGTGGTGCCGGTGTGGGGAGCGGCTTCCACATTGGGGCAGTAGCCCGTGAAAGCAGGATGCTGGCCGTATCGGGCAATTATGTCGGCGGCAACCCGACGCACGTAAGCCTGGTCCACCGGTGCCTCCGGCCCCGCCGGCGGGATGTAAGCCGTCAGATAGGCTTCCAGGTGGTAACGCTGGCAGGCATTTAGGAACATCTGAACGGGGTCCAGGCCCAGTTCGCGCCAGACCGCCCGCAGGGGAATATCAGGATGTTCGGAGGGGTATACGGCTCCGTAGGGATAGCGTACTACATTCGCGTAGGTCATCATGTTTACACCCGCCCGGGCCACCCGGCGAAACATCTTATCTACCCACTCGGGTTTGCTGACCTCATACACCACTTGCCCCTCTTTCAGATGGAGCGGAACAGTGCAAAAGTAATACAGGCCATATCGGAATCGCCCGGGGTCAAATGCTTCACTCCGCGCCATACCTTCGCCTCCAAAGGTTGTCTTTGTTCCGCCGACAAACAGCACTAACCCTACCACGAAAAGGCTCGTGCCCCATAGCCTGAGGGGTTGCGTGGACATCATTGTACAATCCTTTCATATCTTGAGAGGATATTTGCCAAACTCGTGACAGGTCTCAATCATCGTCATCAGGTTGTTGTACGCGCTTGCCTGTAAAATGGCATCGGCGGGGGCGAGAATGAAACCGCCGCCCGACGCCGCCGCCCGAATGGCTTCTATCACCGCTTGGCGAACTTCCTCCTGCGTCCCTCGCTCCAAGGTAATCGGGGCACTAATACCACCCCACAGACAAACCTTATCTCCCATCCGCCGCTTGATTTCACCCAAGTTCGCATCGCCCAGGGGAGGAGGGGTCAGATACGACAGCGCGTCCACGCCTAAATCGCGAAACGTCTCCAGTTGGCCCATGATTCGCGCGTCGGCAAAATAGTGGAACTTCGCCCCTGCCTGATGCACCAGGTCGGCAATCTGTTTGACCGCTGGGGCAAAGAGTTCGCCGAAATCCTTGGGCGACCAAAAGGCCGTACCCTCATATATTCCGCTGAACTGCACCGTGTCCACGCCCCAGTCAAGGGTAATCTCCAGTTGACGCTTGCTCCAGTTTAGAATGAGGTCAAGCAGTTCCGCAAGGAAAGAACGATGCTCCACAGAATACAGCATCATGTTTTGGGGGCCCACCAAGCCCATGGCTAACCTGGAGGGACTGGCGGCGAGGGTGTAAACCAGGACCTGTTCAACGGCGCAGAATTCCTTGACTCGACGGGCGTGCTCGCGGAAGCGAGTGAGGTCGCTCCTCGCCGGGTCATAGAAGATGTACCGCAGTTTGTCTAAATCTTCCGGCCCTTTCAC
>DTZQ01000668.1 GCA_012961305.1 Armatimonadota bacterium
AAGCGCTCGCAAGGGTCCGTTTATCCTCCCCTGGGCAGAGGAAAAAAATGCCTACCTGAAACCCAGGTAAGCATTAGGGCCACGCTCGGAAGAGCGTGGCCCTAATTTCAGGAAAGACATCTTCGTCGAGGTTAGACGGTGGTGACCATGGACTGTTCAATGGTGATGAAGACGTCCTTGGTCTTCCGACCCAAGACCGTCAGAATCGCGATACACACAATCGCGATCAAGGCCACCAGCAAACCGTACTCAATCAAGGTCTGCCCTTCTTCCCCGACGAACAGCCGCTTGAGCATCTTCTCACCTCCCCTCCGATAGTGGTTCTACTGTTTACCTCGCTGTTTCTATTATACCATAATCTCCCGGTTCTAACACCTCTTAGTCGAAACCCTTGATTAAAATATTTTGAACAACCTCTTTTTCCCAAGAGCACTACCACCAATAACCAACTAACAGCCCAACCGGTGAAAAAAGTTCCCAACCGAAAGGATATTGGTTCATAAATCCAGGAAATTTCCCGCTGGCGAGGAGGTATGTGGACTGTCCGGAAAACCGTATGTAGTTCGCGGGGAATCCGATGTCCGGAGGGTAGGTAAACTTGCCAACCTGGGTAATTAGTATCACTTAGAACCAGCCTTCCGGAGGTTGATGATGGACAACGCAACTGCACTGCATTGGGAGAATAGTAAGTAATTAAGACCGGCAGGCTCACCACAGTAACCTCGTTCCTGACCGCCGGGGTCACTCCCACCGCTTCCTGCCATACTCGCCTAAGTTCAAGCGAAGGAAAAGAACCAAGGTTTATTTCTTCCTCCGGCAACAACCACACCCGCTTACCTCCGGGCACCACTTGCTGCCACTCTACCGCCTTTTCCTCCGGTTCAACCTGGGGCACCCATAAATACCCTACCCCCATTAACTGCCGCTTGCCTATTTCTACCTCCTCCGCCGCCGGTTCCCATAACCACCGGTCAAGGACTGCCACCGGAAGAGGGTCATAGCCTTGGACATTGGGAATGTGATAGGGGACATTCAGATTGGGCACCAATGCCCGTCTCAGATGGCGGATTAACTCCGGATTGGATGGGTCAAAATGCGCTGGATTAAAGTAGGTCTGTACTACTGCTTTCATATCCTCCCGAGAAGTATATAACCTTAAACCATCAGGTCCCACTCCCAAAGGTACAGTCACCACTTCCCCTTTCCAGGCTGCTGCTCCCACCGTGGGATTAAAAGAACTGCCGAAACAGAACAACTCCAATCCTACCACTCCCCACCAGACTACGGCCCATCGCCGCGACCAGGAAAACCTCAGCCATCGTCCCAACAAGTATATCCCACTAAGCCATCCTGCCGCCTGCAAGGTGTACGTCACTGCCCACCTCCACACCACCAGGACCAAATCTGACCACTGCCCTTTTACCAGCCGCACTGTCGTTTGTGCTATTACGGCCCGAACTAAAGCAGAGGCATATTCCATTGTCAAGGTAGGAACGAGTACTGTAGCCGCCATTATCAGTATAACACAAATCAGGGCAAATTGCAAGAGTTTTGCAAAATTTTTTGCCAAAATTTTTTCTCCCTCCGCGCTCCTCTGCCAGCGGTTGACCCCCAAGGCTGCCAGAGTAGTAAGGGCGAAAGTAAACCAGTAAAGGAACCGAGCCGGGTCTCGAAACAGGGAAAACAGCGGGAAGTACTCGTAAGCCCAACGATAAAAAGGAGCATACTTCCCCCAAGCCAAGGCCAGGCTTGTGATTCCCAAACCCACCCAGAACCCCCAGCCTCGAACCCTTTTGGTAACTGCCAGAGCGGCCCACACCAGGGGCAGCAGACCTACATAAGCGCACACCTCCCAGTAAAGCCCTCCCCCCCAATAGAACCCCCGCGCTGGATTGCCAAACCAATCGGGCACCAGAATAGTAATTATCTGCCACGGCGGCAGCGAAAATCTGGTCACATCCTTGTAGGTGTACTGAGTGCGAGGTGAGTTGAGCACCAGTTCGTAAGTGGGCAGCAGTTGCAACGCTGCCAGGGCCCCACCCCCTCCCACTCCTATCCCCAGGCCTATCAGAACCCTGGTTACTGCCATCCAGGACTGTCCCTCGCATCGCTTCTGCACTGCCCGGTAAAGGGCATAAAGCCCAAAGAGCAACAGTCCCAACAGGGACATCTGGGCATGCCCGGCCAGAAACTGCACCCCTACTAATAGGGCTAACAAGGCCACCCTTTGGGCTGAAAAACGCTCCCAGACCCTTTCCTGCGCCCACAGCAGCAACGGCAACCAAGTGCAGGTGTAAGTAAGGCTGGGGAACTGTAAACGGGTAATGTTGAACCCGCTGAACATCCAGACCACGCCCCCCACCAGGGCGGCAAATCGCCGGCAACCTATTTGCCGCAGGAACAGGAACATGAAGGTGCCGGTGAGGAAGATGTGCACCACCGCTCCGTAACTCAGTCCGTACTGCGGCGGCAGCCACAGGCTCAGCAGGTTCCAGGGGTAAAACACTGCCGACTGATGATTGGCAAGGAAAGGCATTCCGCAGAAGACATACGGGTTCCACAGCGGCAGCCGGTTGGCCAGCAAATTCTGTTGCGCGTAAGCCCGCCAGGGGTAAAATTGCAGCAACAGGTCACCCCAGTAGAGGGTCTCGCCCCGGAAAACAAGGCGCCAAAAGTAAAGAACCGTTGTCACCCCCAACAGCAGCACACACCATCCGTCGCTCACCAGTATATCTTCTATCGCCCGAGAACCCCCCCGAACGCGGCTCCACCAGCCTTTGGCTGTCAATCTCCTGGCCCTCCCGGATGTAAGTAATTCTACGCTCGTAGGCGCAGGTTTGAAACCTGTAGGCACTCTCAAATTCTTCGCAACTCTTCGACCACTTCCTCTAAAACCGCCAGTTCTTCTTCCACGTCGGCGATGAGCCGCTGTTCCTCCACCGCGTTCTCCTGGGCAATTTGCAGGTTGGGCAGTTTGAGCCGGGCAGCGTCGAAGAGGGCCTCGATTTTGCTCAGACGCAGGTGGGTACGAGTTTCGTTCTCCTGGGTGTGGGCCAGTTCCCGCGCCACCCGGCGCTTCTCCTCCACTGCCGCAGCCAGTTCTCGTCGCAGGGCTTCGCTGGAAGCGCGAGCCAGATTCCGCTCCAGGCGGGTTAACTCCCGGTGCAGGGCCACTTCGTCCACCTCCCGCACGGTATTGCGCAGGATTTGGGTCTGCTGCGCCAGGGCCACCGCACCCTCGTACAGCCGGGCAAATCGCTCCCGCAGGTCGCTTGCTTCCTCCCCCTGGGCGTTTAGCAGCAATTGTACGGCTTCGTACTTCTGGGCAATCTGCTGCAACTGTGCCTGTAAGTCCGCATCCAAAACCAGCCGCTCGCGAGCCAAAACCATGCGCCGTCGAATGACCCATCCTACCGCCACCACCGCCAGCACGGCTAACGGCGACCACACCAGAGGGGTAAGCGGTGGGGCCAACGGTTTTTCCCACACCGCCACCCGCAAGTCCCCGGACAGCCCCGCTTTCACCTGAGAGGGCGGAATGAGATACCAGTCCACGAACCGGTCCACCTCCAGGCGCACTCCCAGGGATTGCCCGGCCAACTCCTGGGTGGGAGAAACCTCAAAAATGTAGCGGTGGCGGACCGGGTCTTCGCGCACCACCTGCACCCCCGGCCGGTTGAACTGCAGCAAGTTGTGGGGTACGCTGAAACGACCCTGAGCATCGGTGGTGTAAAGGGCATCGTAAGTTTTGCCGTCGTAGTCAAAGGTAAAGGTCCCTTCCACCACTAAGCGGTAGGCAAACTCGGCCGGGTCGCGCAGCGGGAGAATGGCAATCTCTGTGCCATCCAGCGGCAGCGGCAGAGAGGTTATTGGGTCAAATCCCTGCAAGTCAGCAGACATAGCAGCCTTATTTCCTTTCCTCCCAGTTCTTATTCCCTTCCCCTGTCCTCCTGGAGGGCCAGGCTTTAGCCGGTTCGCACCTTGCCCCGACCGCCTAAGGTTTCTGAGCCTCAAGAAGCCGCCTGGGCCTCGAGTTCCAGGTTCCGCTGCCTAAGGGTGCTGAAGGCACCCTCTCCCCTCCTGCAGCGTGCTTGAGCACGCTTGCCCTGCTCTGCCGAAACGTTGAGGTTGCGGAAACCTCTCTGGAGTGCAGAAAAGGGTCAGCGGGTCAACTGATACCCGGAGTAGGTCAGGGACTTGCGCAGGTAGCGGCCGGCCTCCGAAGAAGCGATGTGAGTGGAACCCAAACGGGCCAGGAAGTCCTTGTACTGCCCCAACAGCGCGGCTTCATGGTCCAGGTCTTGGTCCTGCCATTCCCGCGCGGCCACCCCCAAGACAACCATGTGCTCGTCCAGCAACTTAACTGCCTCGGCGTTGCGGCCCTCGTCCAATAGCGCGGCGGCCCGTATCAGCACCTCGCCAGTCTGAAAGCCCAACAGGTTTTTCTTCACCGACCGCTGGATGGAGCGCACCATCTCCTCCTTACTGCGGGTGTAGGAAATGGTCACTGTCGCCTTCTCTTCACGGTTTTTGCGGAACACGAGGTCTTTGTACTTGAGGAACACTTCAGCCACCGGCAGCGTCCTTTTGCCCGACGGAACGGCAATTTCCATCATCACCACATGGCTGTCGCCCAGGTAGAAATGGGGAATGAGGATTTTAACCCCCGGCTCCTCCGGCTGCTTCTGGCGGTCGGGAGTTATGCCCAGTTCCTCGTACACCCGGCGGTCAATATGCCGCTCTTCCGCCTTGACCTGCTCCACCTCCTCGGCCGTCAACTGCTGGGCTCCGAAAATTTTCACCAGTTGCACCTGGTCGTGGAGTTTGATGCGCAACCGCAGGGCTTTGGCCACGATGTGGGTGAGTGCCTGAAACTCCTGTTGGAAGATTTCATCAATGCTGGCCGCATCCTGAATGAAATGGTAATTGCCCTTCCCTGCCCGAGCGACTTCCAGCATGAGTTCCTCGTTGAACTCCAGCCCTACGCCAATGGCCGTCGTAGTCAGGCCCTCCTCGAAGGCTCCCCGTGCCAGGCGGCGGAAGGAAGGCAAATCCTGCACCCCCACGGTAACCTGGCCATCGGAGAGGAGCAAGACCACGTTGACTCCCTCGTCGCGGTAATGTTTGCGCAGTTCGCGGTAGCCTGCTCGCAGTCCCGCG
>DTZQ01000669.1 GCA_012961305.1 Armatimonadota bacterium
TACGGATGCCGAGGCCCTGACCGGATGCACGGTAGTACTCTGCGAGCAGGGAGCGGTGGGGGGAGTGGAAGTGCGTGGGGGAGCCGCCGGAACGCATGGCCTGGAGACCCTGCGGGTGTTCCACCTGGTGCCAGAAGTGCATGGCTTGGTGCTCACCGGGGGCAGCGGGTTTGGGCTGGCCAGCGTGACCGGAGTGATGGAATATCTGGAGGCGCGGGGGGTGGGTTTCGACGTAGGAGTAGCCAAGGTACCCATTGTGGCCGGGGCGGTGGTGTTCGATTTGAACTTGGGCGACGGGCGCGTGCGGCCCGACGCCGCAATGGGCCGAACGGCCTGTGAGAACGCCTCGGAGGGTCCCATAGCCCAGGGGAACGTCGGCGCAGGCACTGGAGCAACCATAGGGAAACTGTTCGGCATAGAGCACGCCATGAAGGGCGGCCTGGGCACGGCCAGCGCGAGGCTGGCAAACGACCTAATTGTGGCCGCGTTGGCGGTGGTGAATGCCTTCGGAGATGTGATAGACCCCCGCACAGGAGAAGTGCTGGCTGGGGCCCGGAACCCCCTGACCGGGCGTTTGGCAGACACCGCCGCCTGTTTGAAACGCGGGTACACCAGCCCTGGCTTCGCCCGACCCGCCCTGGAGAACACGACTTTGGGCGTGGTAGCCACCAATGCCCGACTGACAAAGGTAGAGGCCAACAAAGTTGCGCAGATGGCCCACAATGGCCTGGCCCGGAGCCTCTCTCCGGTGCATACCCTTTTCGACGGAGACACCGTATTCGCCCTGGCCATCGGCGAAGTGCCCGGCGAGGTGAACATCATTGGCACCGCCGCCGCCGAAGTGCTGGCGGAAGCGGTGGTCAACGCCGTCAAAGCCGCCGAGTCGGTGGAAACTGTGCTGGCCTGGCGGGACCTGGCCCCTTCCTCACTCCAAGAGTGTGGCGGCCAGAATTCGCCGCCGGTCGCTCAGCAGAACCAGGCCTATCCCGCCGATGATACAGACCGCGCCTAAGCCCAGCCAAAGGGTAACGACTTCTCCCAAGCAGAAATGGGCCGCCATTATCGTGCCCAGGGGCAACATGACAATCATCATGCCCACCGTGGAGGCTTCCAACACCTGCAGTCCCCGCGCCAGGAAACCGTAACCTCCGGCTGTGCCCAGTACACTCAGGGCCACCAAATATCCTCCCAAGCGGAGGGTGAAAGGCCCTGTGGGGTGAAAAGCGGCTATGGCAAAAGGAGCCGAAACCACGGTGGCCACAATCAAAATGGGAGCCAGACCTTCACTCACTCCTCCCCGCCCCACCGCCAATTTCTGTCCCAAAGCGTAAACCGACCAGCATCCGGCCGCAAGCAGAATGAGCAAGTTGCCCCCAAAGGCCTCCGAGCGAAACACCTCCGCCCACGGCCGTCCGTCCCAGGCGACGACCACTACCCCGGCTAAGGCCACTCCGCTGCCCAGCCATTTCAGCACTCCCACCCTCTCCCGCAGCACCAGGGCTCCCAGCAGGACCAGAAACAATGACTCACCTGGATTAGCACCTGGGAAGCGCTGGCGGTAGTCCGGTCCAGGCCCAGGGTGAAAAGGAGGTAACTCCCTGCCAGGCCCAGGCCACTCAGGTAGAGTTCCCACTCCCGCCCCGGCCAGAGGCGAGGCTGCCCTCCCCGGACCACCTGCCACAGAACTACCGTCATTGCCGCTAAAGACAGACGGACAGAGGCTATGGTAAAGGGGTCCAGAGCCACCAGCACCAACTTGGCCCAGATGGGCACAAAACTCCAAATGGCGACTGTGGTCAGCACACAGGCCAGGCCGAAGAGATAGGCGCGGCTATGGGTGCAAGGCTCCCCAGCCGCTTTCTGAGCAGGAAACGACATGCAGGTTGTTCCTCCTTGGGCTCCGAGGTTTTACTTATACCACTACCGGCCGAACTTGTCAAAAACTCGTTTCCCCTTGACGGGTTCCCCTTTGTGGTGTATAATTATCTTTAGCGGTGGAGGTTAATGGAACCACCGATTTGAGGGCCTCCGACCATGCGCTCCCGACGCTTTGAGTTTTTGGAGTTCGAAGACCAGCCCTCGGCCCCTCCGCTCCAGCCGGAAGTGGCCCCAGAAACGAGGGCCGAGTTGCAACCCCGGCGGGTGGAGTTCCAGGTGGTGGAACTGCTGGGCGAGCAAGGTTCTGACCTGGGGCAGTTCAACTTCCCAGCGGGGCTGTGGGTGGACCTGCAGGGCAATCTGTGGGTGGCAGATACTTACAACCACCGCGTCCAGAAAATCACCCCCGCGGGGGAGGTGTACGGCCTGGGACGGCGGGGGCAGGAGTTGGGCGAACTGTTCCTGCCTCTGGACGTGGCCGTGGACAGCAGTGGGTTCATTTACGTTCTGGACAGCGGCAACCATCGCCTTCAGAAATTCGCTCCCGACGGAACTCCCCTGTTCGCCATCGGACAGCGGGGAACCCAGATTTCCTACTTTAACTCTCCAGAAGGACTGACGGTGGATGCTTACAACAACCTCTACGTTGCCGACACGGGCAACCGCCGCTTACAGAAGTTCTCGGCGGCCGGTCAATTCCTTCAGGTTTTCGGAGGAAGGGGTCGTACTTTACTGCCCTTAGAACAGCCGCGGGCCGTAGCCCTGGGACCAGGTGGCGACCTGTACGTGGCCGATGGGCATGGGCATCAAATCCTGCACCTGAACAGTTGGGGGACGCCTTTAGGGTCCTTAGGCCGACCGGGAAGGGGAAGGGGGGAACTCAACAACCCCTGCGCGGTGGCCCTGGACCAACTGGGCTGCCTGTACGTGCTGGAGGCGGGCAATCAGCGGCTGCAGAAGTTCGCCCCGGACGGGGAGAGTCTGGCCGTGTTTGACAACCGGGGCAGCATTCTGGGCACCTTGGGCAGGGTGCGGGGATTGGCCCTCACGCCCGAGGGTTGCCTGTACGTCTCAGAGACCCACCGCCATCGCATCCTCAAGATAGCCCAGAAACCTCGGTGAAACCCTCCCTTCCCCTACGGATGAGCCTCCAGGATGACTTTGGCCACCGCCGCCGGCCCACCGATGCCCAGCAGTTGTACCTCCACCACTCCTCGAGCCGTATCCGCCGGCAACAAGGGCAGGTCAATCCACCGCTCGCCCCGGAATTTGCCTTCGTAGCGGTGGTTGACAATGAGTTCCTGCGCCCGCTGCCGACCGGGAACCCGGCTCAACAGCAGGCGAAGTCGGCCAATTGTCTCCGGGGGCAGCAGCAGTTGAAAGCAGACCTCCGTCTCCCCCCGCCAGGCCCAGATGGGCCGCTGGGTCTCATTGGGACCGGGCCTTTTGAACCGTTCGCCAACTAACAGACGATAGGAGCAATTAGGGGCCAGTTTCGCCGCATCCGTTTCGTCGAACCCGCACTGCAAAGCAATAAGTCGCTGGGGAGGGGGTGGTTTTGCAGGCCTGGGCGGTGAGGGAGGAGCCTCCGACGGCAGGGATTCCTGGCCCAACAACTCGCGCACGGTCACCAAAGTGTACCCCGCCGCCTGGAGGCCGCGAATCAAATCTGGCAGGGCTTGCAGAGTAATTTGCTTTTCGTGCAGCAGGACAATGCTACCATCGGTGACCTGGTGGAGAACCTGTTGGACAATTGCCTCCGCGGTACGTCCACTGCGCCAATCCTGGGGGTCCACCGTCCAGCGCAGGAGGACGACCCCCAAATCCGTGGCTACTTCTCGCACTTGCTCGTTTACGGCCCCGTAGGGTGGACGGAGATAACGGGGTGTAACGCCGGTTTGAGCGGCTATTAGGGCATTAGTGTGGCTGATTTGAGCGCGAATTTCGCCCGGCGCCAGGTCGGTCAGGGCGAAGTGGTCGTAAGTGTGGTTTTCTACCTCATGCCCCTGGGCAACTATTTGGGCAGCCAACTGGGGATAGACCTCCAGTTGCCGTCCGACCACGAAAAAGGTGGCCCGGGCCCCGAAACGGGCCAAAATTTGCAGCGCGGCGGGAACGAAAAAGGGACGAGGCCCGTCATCAAAGGTGAGGGCTACCTGTCCTTGGGTTGCCGCCGTCTTGGCGAATCCCAGCAGGACCAGTAGGAGAAACCCACTTGCCTTTACGCACCGATTACCCAGCCGCTTCACTTTCTAACCTCACAGTCGTACCAGGCGATAGGTGCCATCCTTGTAGGGAATGGGTTTGTAGCCCTGTTCGGCAATGACCCGCAGGTATTTGGTGTCGGAGAGGTGGGTTTCAAACAGCATCGTTCCCTTTTCCGGGTCGGCCCACAGGCGTTCCCCGTAGTGGCCGAACATGGCCATTTGCGCGAATACGTAATCCACGCCCTGAGCCGTCAGGAACGAGGCCAACTGGGCCACATGGTTGGGATGAGCATCACTGTCGAACCCCAGCCACACCTGGGGACCGGCCTCTTCATCCCGCTTGAAAAACAGCACCGCGACGTGGTCTACAATGAGTACGTCGCTCTCCTCCGAAATGTGAAACCACCCCGGCGGCAGGCCCGCCTCCCCCTCCCGTGCCTGTTCGTAAAGCCGATGTAAGGGGTTGTCTCCCTCAGGGACCAGATGGATGTTTTGGGCCATGGTTTTAGCCTTTCCTCAATGCACTTATCCTCATTGTAGCATAGAGGGAACAATTTGACAAGGGCAGGGGAAAGATTTATACTAAAACCATGCTTTTCGCTCACTACCAACCGGCCCAAAGGGAAAGGCTGCAAGCGCTGGTGCAGACGCCGGGATGGAGGGAGTTTCTGGCGAAGCCCCCGACCCTGCAACAGTGGAGGGCCAAGGTGGTGGTCCCCCCAACGGCCCCCGCCCAGTTGGGAGGAGCCGCCCAATACCTGAAGGAGCGCAACGCCGAGCGGGTACAGGCCCTCATTCGCGCCGGCCTACGGGAGGAAAGGGCATTGGTGAAAGCCCTGGGCGACTGGGAGACCGCCCTGGCCGGGGATGACCGCTTCCCCATCCTCTTCCTGGGACTGGTGCTCACCCTGGATTGTTCCTTCGACCCCCGCTGTCTCTATTGCAATCAGGTTTGGCTGCCGCGCCGTTTGAATTGGGAGGAGTGGAAGGAACTGCTAACTCAGGTG
The DNA here is from genome assembly GCA_012961305.1 of Armatimonadota bacterium. Classification (GTDB taxonomy): domain Bacteria; phylum Armatimonadota; class UBA10988; order UBA10988; family DTZQ01; genus DTZQ01. The sequence goes on from DTZQ01000669.1 coordinate 5,093, forward strand.
GTCGAACCTACCCCGCCCTACGTCTATTTAACGGGAGGCGAACCCCTGCTGTTAGGGAAGGAAATATGGGGCGCTGACGGCTTAGTGGCCTTCGCCACCCAATTGGGCTGTGCGGTGAACATAAACACCAACGCCGCGCTCATCACCCCGCAAGTCGCGCTGCAATTGGTGAAAGTGGGACTGGCCCGGTTGCACATTTCGCTGGACAGCGCCGACCCGCGAGTACAAGGGGAACTGTTTCAGGGGCCGGAACGGGTGGAGGCAGTGTGGCGCGGCCTCTTTAACGTGCAAATCGCCCGCGAGTTGCTGAGAGCCAACCATCCGCAAATTCACATCAATTGCGTGCTGACTTGTCGGAACCTTTTCCAGTTCCCCGACCTGCTGCGGTTTCTGCTGGAAGTGCGCCAGGTCCGCTCCCCAGAGTTTGACGGCAAAATCACCGCCGACCCGGCCTTCTCCGACTTTGCCTTCCATCTCATTCCCGTGGGCGGAAATGAAAATGCCCCCCTGCGGCCCACGGCCGAGGAGTGGAAACGGTTCTACACCGAGACTTGGGCGGAGGCGGAACAAGTTTGGCAGGAGTATCAAATGGCCTTAGGCGTGCCGGAAGAGGAGCGAAAATCGCTGGCCGCGCACGTTCCCTTCGCTAATCCCTTCCAGCGAGTAGACCATCAGTTGACCCTGGACGAATACTGCCAACAGGCTGCGCGGGGAGTTTACTGGCAAGGCGCGCTGACTGAACGCTGCTACGTTGCGCCCAGTCAGGCTTTTGTGCTCCCGGATGGCTCTCAACACTGGTGCGGCGCCCACGCCATCCAGCGCCCCCCGCCGCTGGGCAACGTACAGGAGGCCCCGGTGCGCGAGAACATTCGCCGTAACCTCCCTCGGCTGGCCGAGTTGCCCTCTGCCTGCTGCACCAGTTGCGCCGGGGCTACCTGTGTCATCAACCAAATGATTGAGCGCAGCCTCAGCAACCAGGTCGCAGAGTGGCTTGAGGAGGCCGAGCCTGCGAGAGGCAGCGGGCAAACGGCCCGGTGAAAGGCCCTTCAGACCTCCCCTCCCCCGGTCCGTTCGCGCAATAAAGTTTCCAGTTCCTCGCGGCTCACCCGTGCCAGCAGGATGCGCAGCAGTTCACGGCGAACCTCTGCCGGTTGGGCCGCCAGGGCCTCGGAGATTTGGGGTTGCAAGGCCCGCAGCACCACAGGCGCACCCAACTGCTCTATCATGTACCGCGCCGCATCCTCCTTCTCCGGCGTAACCTGACTCAA